>CAMCJU010000009.1 GCA_945875085.1 Candidatus Phycorickettsia trachydisci | reverse complement strand
CATTGGGCGGAGTTGCCTCAGTTGTAAAGACTGATAAGTTGCAGCTGGTAGTGATTTTAATTTTTGTTGTTCTGCTACTAAATAACATTGCCCCTAAGGATATAGGTAGTTTACCAGTTGCAAAATTAACTCTTAGCTTAACTAAAGATTTTTTCGATCAATACGTAGGGCTATTTGTAAGTTTTATGATACCCTTGATGATGCCTCATACGATTCAGAGAATTCTAATAGCGCGAGATGAAAAGCAGTGTAAAACTGCATTTTTATTATCAAGCGCCCTGTCGCTGATTTTTTATTTAATCTGTATTATTTTGGGTATTTTTGCATTTTCGCTAAATCCCCATTTGCACGAATCAAAAGTATTATTATTTTTGCTAGAAAACAATCTGGGGCAAGGATTTCTGGGCTTAGGTTTTGTCGGAGTAATTAGTATCTTGATATCAACTGTTGATTCTTTTATGAATATCGCTTCGGTTACTTTGACACACGATGTTTTAAAGCCAATATTCGACAAGCAATTAACAAGCAAAGCTGAAGTCAATTTAGCAAAAATATCCAATGTGTTTACTAGTTTTTTGGCCGCTATTTTGTCGATTGCTTTTGATGAAATATTAGAAATAATACTCTATGCTTTAAATCTATGGGGCCCCATTATGAGCGTTCCAATATATTTTTTGATTTTTGATCTTAAGGTTCCTAAAGCTACGTTTTATGTTTCGCTACTATCTAGCTGTGCAATAATTATTCTATGGGAACAAAACTACGATGGTTTGGAGGAATTATTTGCCTTTCTGCCGGCAACATGTTTGAGTGCTGTGATTTTTGCTAACGCTTGGCTGTTTGGTAAGTTTAAAAATTACAATAGGCAATATTTGTGATACATCTTTTGCTCTCAACCTGAACTTATTTATGCTCATTATTTGCCTTGATTTTTTATTATCCTAGTAGCCATGCAAATAATTCAATACCAAAATAGCTTGTCGTTATAAATACGATTAATTTGAGATAAAAATTCATTCCATCCATATTGAAGTTTAGTTTTTCAGATAACGCAAAACCACAGATCATGGGTATTGCCCTAAGGCCTAATGTATCTAGGTGAGCAAAGTCTAGCAGCAGGCTGAGCGCGCAAATTTCCTTCAAGTTTAGTCTATAGCAATAATTGCCAATAAAAATGCACGCAAGCTCCAGAGTCATTACTAAAGCAAAATTTTGCAATAAGCTGATCAGGATTGGGAATAAAATACTTATTACTAAAAAATAGCCTCTCTTAGATATCAAAACTTAAGACCATCATAAGCTGGAAACATATTGCTGGGTAATTTTTTTTGTACATCATAATAATCAATCTTATGACTCAGGTTTGTTAAATAAGTGGTTTTAGGCTTGAATTCTTCATGCCAAAGCAAAACTCTCTCTAGCCCCGCATGAACCTTAGTTGACTTATATTCGCAGCAATCGACAACAAATGTGTCCATATTTTGCAGATAAGGTTTTGACTCTTCATAGAAAAAAGCAACATCATTGGCGTAAACAAAATCATTAACTCTAAGCCCTAAGCTATTGATAACCGTGTGATCTTGTTTGAAAAGTGATATTGTAATATCGCCAATAGTAATCTTTGAGTAGTATTCAACTATGCGTTCCTGCAAATGTTGATGCGCAAACAAATAGCTATATGTTGCCATGACCTTTGGCTTGCTATCTTGGTGCATATAAAAGGGTAAAAACTTATGGCCATATAGCAATGAAAATACTCGAAGCTCATCAAGGCCACTTAAGTGATCGGCATGATTATGGGTCAATATTACGGCATCTAGCTTTTCTATGCCGGCATTTAAAAGTTGTCTTTTGATATCAAAGCCACAATCTACTAAAATGTTGATATCCTTGCCATTTTGATTGCCTTGAATAAGCAATGCCGATCTGAGTCTTTGGTTTTTTGGATCTTTAGAAGCGCAAACGCTACATTTGCAGCCTATTATAGGAGCGCCAAGAGATGCACCGCAGCCTAATATTGTTATTTTCATTTTTGCTATAGATTTTTTTGCTGCGTTCAAGTTAATAATAACACATCAGGCGCCAAAAATTTGAAAATAGCTGTAAAATAATGCATACTATTAGATGTTAAGTGATACTTAATCTTAATAATAAAAGTCTAGGAATATAATGCTAAGTTTTGGCAATTTGATAGTCATATTGATAATAATTTTACTACTTTTTGGCGCCGGAAAGGTCCCTCAAATAATGACCGATCTAGCCAAAGGCTTAAGGGCCTTTAAAGATGGCCTAAAAAACGACAGCGATAAAGACCTTGATAAGTAAATAAGTAAGAAAATATTATCATAACGGATAGTAATTCAAATAACACTTAAGTTTTTAAATCTCGCACAAAACTGCATTTTGCTTCGCCAAAGAAGCAAGTTGGCTGGTATAATTAATTTAAATACCAGCGTTGAAATAAAATGAGAAATCCAAAAGACCAAAATGACGAAGTAAAGAGTCTTGATGAAAAAATTAATATAGAGGAATTATTAGGCGACGAGTTGGAGCCTGAAGAGGCTGAATTACTCAGCGCCATTGAAGATGACCCAGAAGTACAAACAGCCATCGAGGAGCTTTTAAATAATATAGACGATCTTGATATTGTTCAAGTGCAAAGCAAGTTGTTATTGTTATTGCATCAAATCTTTCAAGCAAGAATTAAGGATAAAGAGAAGTTTAAGGCTTTTATCAAAAAACGCGAAAAAACTATTAATGACTACTTAAAGAACATCAGTCTTTATCTTCTGCAAACAAGATCTGAGATCGTGCGCGATGCTAGTCGCAATATATTGACTCAGGAGGATAAGTATGAATATCTTACCAAAGAATCCCGCAATAATTTGCGCAAATCAATCAAAAGATTCACCGTCTATGAGCTATATAAATTTGTCAATCCTCGTAGAATAGCTGGCGAAACGCGCAGAGACAATTTTATAAATAATATGATTATTGGCGGCTTAAAAAGAGCTTCGCGCTATGAAGGTGGAACCAAAAGAGAAATCCAAACCTACAGTCCTAAATTTATTCGTAATTTAGAAAAGCAGCACAGGTCTTTTAAAAGAGGCGGTAGCTCAGGGATGGCGCTTTAAACCTTCTCTATACACATCGCAATACCCATGCCTCCGCCCACGCAAAGGGTTGCCAGAGCTTTTCCAGCAAGGCTCTTTTGCATTTCGTGGATTAAGGTCACTACAATACGCCCCCCGCTTGCTCCTATAGGATGGCCAAGAGCTATTGCCCCGCCGTTTACATTGACTTTACTGGCGTCTAGATCAAGCTCCTTGATGACGCAAATACTCGGAGCGGCAAATGCTTCGTTACACTCTATTAAATCCAGATCTTGCACTCGCCAACCTGCTTTAGCCAGGGCAATCCTTGATGCTGGTAAAGGCCCTGTGCCCATTATATCAGGCTCAACGCCATACTCTGCAAAAGATACTATTTTTGCAAGCGGCGTTAAATTACTAGCCTTTAGCGCCTTTTCTGATGCGAGCAAAACAAAGGCAGCTCCGTCGTTTATGCCAGAGCTATTTCCCGCTGTAACGCTGCCATTTTGGGTAAATGCGGGACGTAATTTAGCCAAAGTCTGCAGCGTAGTTTCTGGGCGGATAAATTCATCACTGCTAACTATAATTTCTTGGTTTTTGCTTGATAGTTTTATCGGCGCAATTTCGTCTTTAAATCTACCAGTCTCTAGAGCCTTAGAAGCCTTTTGCTGTGAATGATAAGCAAACTCATCCTGATGTAGGCGAGAAATTTGGTATTTTGCAGCAATGTTTTCAGCTGTAATGCCCATGGCTTTATTAGAAAAGGCATCAGTAAGACCATCTAGCATCATGGTATCTTTTAGATTCAAGTCTCCAATTTTGCATCCCTTGCGCATATACGCGCAGTGTGGGGCATTAGACATTGATTCCTGTCCGCCCGCCAAAACCATTTGACTATAGCCGCAAGAGATTGACATGAATCCCAAAATAAGCGACTTAAGGCCTGAGCCACAGACTTGACTTACCAAATAAGCTGGCGTTTTAATTGGCAAACCTGCCGCTAGAGATGTTTGTCTTGCTGGATTTTGCCCCAAGCCTGCTGTCAAAACCTGCCCTATAATCACCTCGTCAATTAAGTTGGTATCAAGACTTAGGCTAGCTATCAGCTCTTTTATAACACTTGAGCCTAAACTTGACGCGCTTAAGCTACTAAGGCTGCCCAATAAATTACCTATAGGACTGCGCTTGGCAGCGGCTATATATACTTCATGCAACATAAAAAAATAAGTCTTTGATTGGAAATTAGTTATAATACTAAATTATAAACGCTAGCTATGATATTTATTTTTATCTGTAGCATCAATTAATCAGATCAGCTATGCAATTTTACTACCTTGATTCATCTCAAAATTACCTGCAAACAATCAGCAGCTGGCTAGTTAACAATTATGCAGACTCTTTAGATAGCTTGAAGATTTTTTTGCCAAGTGGCATTTGCTGTCAATTTTTAAATCGATATTTACTAGAGCATTTGGCGCAAACTTCTAAAAATAAAGACTTTTTCTTGCCATCAATGATGCCAATTAGCGCAATAGCTGAAGATCTAATGGCCAATAAGATAAAAGATGCTTTATATCTTCCAGCTTCCAAAAATGAGAAGATTCTGGCATTAACGCAAATTATCTACCAGCAAGGACAGCTCAGTATGGCTGAGGCGTTTGGTATGGCAGGCGCACTAAGCAGCATCCTGCAAGATCTCTGGAAGCAAGGCGTGCATTTATCTAACATAACCTTAGATAGCTCACTTGAGCAATCGATTTTTCTGCAGCAGCAACTCCAATACCTCTTATCTTATAGCGGCAAATTGCAGCATAAATTAGCAATGCAGCAAAAGCTTACAAGCTATGAATTTTGTTCAGAGATTTTCAAAAGCTATGCGCCAGAAGGAAATGTAATTTTTATAGGGCTTACGCGCCAATCTAAAGATTTTTATCAATTTTTATCTAAGTTTATCAGCCAAGCATCAGCAGTTTTTATCTTGCCGCCAATAGATAGCTCGCAATTGCCATATCTTTGTAACGACTCTGAAGAAGTGCTGAATTTACTAAACATTCAAGCTAGCGAAATAAAGCCATTAGTATCAATTCCAAACTCTGTGCGCTTATACTTAAACGATTTTATCGAAAGACCAAGCTCTTTAGAAAATACGGCAAAACCTTCATTGGATCATATTAGCGTGATTGAAAGCGAATCTGAAATTGAGGAAAGTAATCTAATCCTTTTAATAATAAAAGATTTTATCGATAAAAATCCACAAGCTAGTGTTGCGTTATTAAGTCCTAATCACAATATCACAAAACTTGTAATTAATAACCTAGAGCAACACCAGATTCCTGTTGCAAACTTTATCGGTCAAAGTTTTGAAAATAGCAAATTGGCGCAATTTATCATTTGCCTGGCTGAGTTGCTTATGTATCCTTGCGACATAGAAAAGCTGCTGATTTGCATTAAACACCCTTTTGTCGTTGGTCAAAATAGCATCAAGATAGAATGCTTCATCAGGGAGAATAAATTCATTAACAACCCAGAGCAAATTGATGCATATGTGCAAAAATGCGACAATATTAATTTGCAAAATTGGTGGCAAAATTTTTATCAAGCCCTTAAAAATGCTTGGAATTTGTTGCAAGATGTAAATCAGGGTTTTGCATTTCTGCTAAAAACTAACCTGCAAACTGCCGAACAGATATACCCAGATATCTGGCGCTTAAATAACCGAAGTGGAATTCATTTTTTGCGCGAGCTGTTAGAATCAAGCGGTTATATTAAGATTATCAACAAGGATCAATACGTCCCTTTGATTAAAGAAATATTTAAAAAAACTAAAATTACTGATAGTCAACAAATCAAGCAAATCTCTTTGCTTCCAGTAGAAAGCAGCCTATACCTTAATTTTGATTTAATAATCTTAAGTGACATGAATGAAAATAGTTGGCCTAACTTAAGTGATCAGGAGATGTGGATGACAAATAACTTAAGAAAAACGCTGCATTTATCTACTAAAGATGACGAGTTAAACCGCAAGATCTATGATTTTTACCTAATGCTATGCAATAAGCAAGTCATCATCACAAGGTCAAGAAAGGTTAACAATAGGCAGACTTCTCCCTCTAAGTTTTTACAAAAATTATTAGTCCTAGAGAGCAAGTACAAAACTAATAAACTAAAGAATAAAGATCATTACTTGCATTACTCACGGCAGCATTTTAATTTACGCTCTGGTAGCGCTTTAGGGGATGAATTTTTAATACCAGGATCGAGTTTTCCAGCAAAAGTATCAGCTACAAATATTGAGTTATTAATACGCAATCCATATGGCTTTTTTGCAAAAAATATTTTAAAACTATACCCGCTTAATGAGATAAATTTAGACTCGATGAATGCTGAGTTCGGCAAGTTACTACATAAAATAATCTCTATATACAATAAGCAAGATGATAAAAACCGGCAAATGTTCTTAAATATTGCCGACAAAGAGCTAAAAAATTTATCTGATAATGAATTTATCATCAAGATGTGGTGGCCTAAAATTTGCAGTATTGCTAAGCCTTATGTTGAGTTTGAGCAAAAAAGACGCTTGAATATTAAGCAAATCTGCAGCGAAATATATGGAGAAATATATCTTGATTTTGATGATCGGCAGATCAAGATAATTGCTATTGCTGATGAGATAATTATTAATAAAGATAATACTGCGCAAATTCTTGACTACAAAACTGGCGCTATTCCAAGCCTTAAAGATGTTTTATCTGGACTCTCCCCGCAATTGATTATTGAAGGACTAATACTGCAGCAAGGTGGCTTCAAAAGCATCCCCAGCATAACTCCAAGTAAGGTGACGTTCGTTAAGCTAGCCAGCTTAGAGCCTTATATCGTAGAAACATCTATCGATTCTATTGATTTTGCCAAGCATTGCTACGGGCTAAAAGAGCTAATAGGGCATTATATAAAGGGGCAAGTAAGCTACCTAGTGACGCCATCTTTGGATTATGCGCCAAAATACGATAATTATAAACATTTAGGAAGAAAGAGGCAAAATTCATGATTAGTATTATTTTATCAAGGCCGCAAATGGCTGAAAATATTGGCGCTATCGCCAGGTGCATGAAAAACTTTGCCCTGGAAGATTTGCGCATTGTAAAGCCAAGAGACCAGTGGCCTAATGCCAAAGCTTTTGCCATGTCAGCAGGAGCAGATAGCGTGTTAACAAGCGCAAAGGTATATGAGACTTTTGCTCAAAGTACATGCGATCTGACCTATCTTTATGCGGCAACTGCAAGAACTAGGTATATGAACAAACCCTATATCACCTCCAAAGAGCTAGCGCAAGACTGGCAAGAGCGGCAAATAAACTCCCATAAAGTCGGCATTGTTTTTGGTCCGGAAAATAATGGTCTTAGCAACCAGGAAGTTGGTCTTTGCAATAAAATATTAGTTATAGACAATAACCAAATGTTTAGCTCTCTTAATATCGCGCAAGCCGTTTGCATTGTTGCTTATGAATTATTTCAAAGCGAGCCGCGTAGCGATTTGGCAAATATGCAAGATTTATGCAGCAAACAGGATTTAGAGCAATTTTTTGATCATTTAATAACTTCTTTAGAGCAAAAAGGATTTTTTAAAGTTGACTCAAAACGTCAGCACATGATTCAAAATGTTAAAAACATCTTCAGCCGCATGGAGTCTCTTTCTACGCAAGAAATAAATACCCTAAGGGGAATTATCGTCGCTCTTAGTCGTTAAAGCTATCCTTGCTTGCTACAGGATCAGAGCTATCTTCTTCTAGGATTCTAAAAAATCCCTAATTTCGTACAGCTCCCCTTCAACGATCCTGGGGGTCAACTCGCTATCGATCTGGCTCTCCATGTTACTCCCCAGCTTCAGGCTCTCCATGAGCCTCTCCAACTTCAGGCTCTCCATGTTACTCCCCAGCTTCAGACTCTCCATGAGCCTCTCCAACTTCAGGCTCTCTTGTTTTTTTGCCCCCCAGCTCTGGCTCTCCATGTTACTCCCCAGCTTCAGGCTCTCTTGTTTTTTTGCCCCCCAGATCTGGCTATCTTGGATAATCAGCTTGACTTTGCTGAGATCGCTATTAATTTTTTTAAGAAGATCTTTATCTCCGTAAATCCAATCTTCAAAGCAAAGACTTTTAATCTTTGCCTTGTCTAATCTTATAGTCTTTTGAGAAGAGCCAGGAACTTTTGGCGCCTGAGACATTGCCATGTATATTTTTTTAAAAATTTCTCCAGTTAGTAGCGCAGAGCGCAAATCAAGTTTATCAATCCCTCCTGCATTTATTATATCTAGAAGAAAATGAGCTTCGCTGCTATCAACAAGATGCGAATTATTCAATCTTAAGTCTCTTGGAAAAAACGCCTTGCATTCCTCACTATATAGCGTCTTTAAAGCCTGAATCGCACCTTTGGATTCAGCCAAATCAAGGACTTCTGTGATTAAGTTCTTGGCTATTAATTGAGCCAGCGCTTGATTTATTTTTTCAGTAAGACAATAGCCTCGAAGAATTAGGTGCTTTATTGGCGTATTCTCTTTTGCAATACGCTTTAGCTCCGCGCTAATAGCGTATTCAGGTAGAGCGCGTTTAGATAGACCATGCCCGAAGTGTAGACAGCCTTCCTCTATTTGCACAGTATGGCTAATTTCACCTTTCTTAATCTTAGTATTCATGATTCCTGATTTTTCATATTTATATCTGTTTAAAGTTGGTATTGAATTATAGAATAATCAAAAGTAGTGAAAGAGTCAACTAAGGATTGATTCTGTTATTTCTTCAGTAACGCTATTTGCGCAAGCATAGTTATTGCCGCAAGCTCTGATCTTAATATATAAGGTCCTAAGGATACAGATCTTGAGAGCCGGGAGGCGGTAATTTCTTTAATTTCAAGCTCGCTAAAACCTCCTTCTGGTCCTATTAATATCCAGACTTGATCAGGCCAGGTGGTAATGCTGTTGAAGTCTTGCGCTTGTTCGGTTTCATTGGCAAATATTAGCAAGCCGCTTGTGACGCTGCATAAAAAATCATTTAATTTTACAACAGGCTGTATCAAAGGCACATCAAGCCTATTTGATTGCTCGCTGGCTTCTTTGGCGATTCTTTGATACCGGTCTATTGCAAACTCTTTGTTTTGCGTATACGTGCTCAAGATGGGGGTAATATGGGTAACGCCTAGCTGAGTTGCTTTATCGATAATATCTGACATTATAGCATTCCTGACGATGCAAATTCCTAAATGCAGATATCTGGCAAGTTCGGCTTGGCGTATTTGCTCTTTAATCAACAAGTAGCAACGTTTTGCATCGTAAAATACTTCTGCAATAAATTCGCCGTCGGTTTGATTAAAGACTTTGAGTAAGTGGGCGTTTTTTAACCTCAGTACATTAGTTAAGTAATGCCAAGTCGCTTTGTCTAGATCTAGCGTAAGTCCGCTATTTAAGGAATTTGCAAGATATAGACGATAGATTTGTTTGCTATATTTTAAAGGCATCGGATTTAAAGCGCTGAATTTCAAGCATTATATTTTTAGGGCATAAGTTTAGTCAAAACCCCCGCTTACACACGCCATATGCTCCAAAAAAAGGAGCAGGGGGCGCGCTTTTTTTAGCTTCTTGTGCTTTTTGAGCTGCTCAGAGCCGCTGCCCCTAAATTAATGCTGCTATCGGCTGAAGATCCATAAGCTTTAATCGCCTGCTCTTGCTCTTCTAGCTCCAAGGCCTTAATTGAAAGATAGACGATCTCATTAGATTTATCATAATTCAAGACTTTGCAACTTACAGTTTGGCCAATGCTGAATCTGTTGGTTTTTTGCTCCATGCGGTCTACAGATAGCTCGTTACGTCTAATAATCCCTCTTAACTGATTGTTAACTTTGGCAATTAAAACATCATCGTTAATTTCAGTAATAACGCACTGCAATGAAGGTCCGTGCAAAAGCTTCTCATACGGATCCTCTTGAAGCTGTTTGATACCTAGGCGGACTTGCTCTTTATCGACATCGATCATTAAGATCTTGCACTCAATCTTTTGATTGCTGCTGTAATTAGCTAGTATCTCAGGATTATAAGGCTCCCAAGATAAATCAGAAAGATGTATTATGCCGTCTATTTCACTATCTAATGCCACAAAAATTCCAATATCAGTAACATTGCGAACTGTAGTGGTCATAGTCTCGCCAACTCTATGTTTTTGGGAGAAGATTAGCCAAGGGTTCTCCCTGCAACGCTTAATACTTAAGGAAATTTTATGATTATCGGCGTTTACGTCTTTAATAAAAAATTCGATCTCCTGACCCATTTTTAGGATTTTGTTTGGATTTTGAATGTTTTTGGACCAGCTTATCTCGCTGCTATGTATTAGCCCTTCAATCCCATCTCGTAATTCTACAAAAGCCCCATAATCTGTGACATTACTTATCTTGCCTTTGAAAATTTTGCCCTGAGGAAATTCAGAAGCTATTTGACGCCACGGGCTTTCGCTTAATTGCTTCATGCCGACATGGAGCCTTAAAGTGTCTTTGTCAAACTTAATTACTTTGACTTTAATTGTTTGTCCAATTTCCAGCACTTCCAGAGGGTGATTGACTCTTTTCCAAGAGATGTCAGTTATATGCAAAAGTGCATCTATGCTGCCTAGATCAACAAATGCTCCGTAATCAGTAATATTTTTAATTACTCCTTCTAAGACTGTTTCGCCTTCCACAATATTATTTAGTAAATCTTTTTTCGCTTCATGGCGTTGCTCTTCCAAGACTGCGCGTCTTGAGACAACTATGTTGCCAATGTGAGGGTCCATTTTAAGGATTTTAAATGGCTGAGGAGTGTGCATCAGTACATCGATCGACTTGTTGTATACAGGCCTTAAGTCGACTTGACTTCCAGGCAAAAATGCTACTACTCCAGCTAAATCAACAGCAAATCCTTCTTTGACTTTAGAAAAAATAGTTCCATTAACAAATTTATTTTCGGCAAAACTCTTGTCTAATTCCTTCCAAGCCTTCTCGCGAATAGCTTTTGCTCTACTAAGAACTGTTTTTCCGTTAATGCCCTCAAGTTTATCAATATAAATCTCAACCTTGTCGCCAATGTTAGGGTCTGGTCTATCGAGCTCTAATCTGAATTCAGAAATTGGAATTCTGCCTTCGTTTTTCAGGCCTACATCTACTACAACAATTTCATTTTCAATGCCAACGACCATCCCATTGACAATAGAGCCTTCGCTAACCGACGCTTCTGTGGAATTAAAAAGATTGTCGAACTGCGTTGATCGTAAGGATGCTTCGTCATCAGGCTCTATAAAGGATGATACAAATCTTTGTTTGATTTTTTGTGACATAAAAATTAAAAATTAGGTAGTTTGCCAGGGGTGCTGAACAAATGTTAAGGTTAAAAAACTTATAGATTAAAAAAATTGCTATTTTAATCAAGTACATTCTTATTATACTAAAAGGTCTGCATTTATTGCAAGTCTATTTTGAGGCTTTTAATGCTATATTTTAAAAATATCCATCTTGCCGCCAAATCTGGCCTAATCAGGCTAAAGCCACAAAAAGAATATACTCTTGCCGGTAGTTTTTCTGCAAAGTCGTGGCAAATTGGCGCAAAATTGCCTCCGATAGCATCATCCCTTTGAGAATTATCGCCTAGAGAATTATCTTTTGGAGAACTGAGTGCTTTTACGCGCTTTATGCTTGCCGTATTTCTTACGTTCGACAATTCTTGAATCTCTCGTTAGTAGACCATCTTGTTTTAGCGCTGGTCTTGCGGAAGGATGGTAACGCTGCAATGCATTTGATATGCCAAGTCTAATCGCTCCAGATTGGCCGGTAAGTCCCCCTCCTTTAACTGTGCAAAATACGTCAAACTGACTAAGCATATTTGTTGATAAAAAGGGCTTTAATACATCGGCTACATAGGCTTTCCTAGCAAAATATTCAGTTAGCACGCGGCCATTGATGGTAAATTTGCCATTTCCCTTGCGAATCCAGACTCTGGCTATAGCCTCTTTACGCTTGCCGGTGCCATAAGAGCGTCCTAAGTTATCTATAACGGCTTCATACAATATTGGCACAGGCGCTGTTGCTTCGTTTTGGTTGCTTATTAATTCAGACATCTTGATTTACCTTTTGTTTTTTGGATTTTTGCTAGCAATATCATATACTTCAGGCTGTTGGGCTTGATGAGGGTGAGAATCTCCGGCATAAATATGCAAATGACCCATTTGCTTATCCCTTAAGGTATTGTCAGTGATCATGCGCTTTACAGCTAGCTCAATAACTCTCTCAGGATATCTGCCTTCTAAAAGCTTACCCGCGGTAGTCTCTTTTATACCTCCTGGGTGTCCAGTATGGCGGTAATATATTTTGCCATCTTTTCTGGCAGATTTGTTACCAGTTAACTTTATATACCTTGCATTAATGATAACGATGTTATCGCCGCAGTCCATATGAGGAGTAAATGTTGGTTTGTGCTTTCCTCTGAGGATTTTAGCCACTTCTGAGGCGAGTCTTCCAAGTACCACTTCTTTGGCGTCTATAAGGAGCCAAGCTTTTTTAATTTCTGACGGTTTTGCAGAATAAGTTCTATTCATAATTTTCTAGATTTTTTCGTGATATTCCCATTAAAAAATAACAAATATAAGTTGAGATGTCAATCGCTTTTTAGGAGCTAATTTTTTTGCTTCAAATTTTCTGGCAAATGATCGAGTAATGGCTGGTTTTTTCACTTACGCTTTTGCTAATAATAGTAATTAAAATGAAGCACACTTACTCAATTGTAGTTAATTTTGCAGAAATCCTAAGAATAGAAGCTTGAAGATAAGTTATATTTATATAGATACTATTTAAATTTAAAAAAAATGAACAGTAAATATATTGTTGTCATTGCGCTATTTTTTGCAATGTTTGCTACTGATGTAGTTTTCGCCGGGAGGGATGTTTCTGGATTGGGTGATTTTAAAGGGAGAGTTTGCGTAAAGTCTAAAACTTACTTTGATAACTATGAGCCTCAGGTTTTTAATAAGAATAATAATTTACTTCATAGCTATAAAGAAATTGCTTCTCTTTGCAGCGATCAAATAGTTATCAGGGGCCGCTTGTTAGATGAGAATTGCAATCCGATAAGCGATGCTTTGGTGCAAATATGGCAAAGTGGGTGTGATGGCAAATACCCTTACGCGCCTGTTAAAAATAGGATAAATCATAAATTTATCAATCTAAATCCGTCGTCAACTTTTATTGGATCGGGAACTGCTACAACTAATAATTTAGGGGAATTTAATTTTATTACAATGCGCCCTGGCCAAGAGTCTTTCAATTATATAAATGCAAGGGTGGTTGCTAAAAATTTTAAAACAACTCAGACTAAACTTTTTGTCGATGAAATGATCGAGCAAAAATTGGCCAAAAAGCTTTACAGCGCAGACTTTGATAGCGATCTTGACATAGATGAGAATAATTATTATTTCGAGATAGTCATTCCTAAAGATGTAAATTAAATAATCCACCTAAAATCACCAGGCGCTATTGACAACAGGTAGAAAGTTGTGTTATTTTTAACTTTGATATTAGCTTGAATGATTACAAATCGTGAAAGAAATTATCGCGCCAGACATTATCGCGGGGTAGAGCAGCCAGGTAGCTCGTCAGGCTCATAACCTGAAGGTCGCGGGTTCGAATCCTGCCCCCGCAACCAGTCTTAATATTCCTCTGTCACATGCCTTTTTTACATACGCTTTTTTTACATACGCTTTTTAAATTTCCAGCAT
>CAMCJU010000008.1 GCA_945875085.1 Candidatus Phycorickettsia trachydisci | reverse complement strand
CCTCTGGGACCTCATGAGCTAGATACTTTATACAAACTGCGAGTTGGTGATTTCACGCTTATAGGACCTATTCCCATCCCAGAATATCAACCCAACGGTACGGTGATGGTAAACGGACAGTCGTCGCTAGTTCCAATTAAAGATCAAGATACTATTGATGATAGAGTGTCAATTGCACAGTATTTGTTAGACGAAACTAAAGCCAAACTTGAGAGTTCGGATCTACATGCTGCTGCGTATAGCGATCTTTTTGATTTCAAGTTGGCTTTAGAGGATAATAACCGAAAACATTATGCGGCAAAAGTCCTGGCACCTTTCGCTGATGTAGATGAATGTTCTGCTGAAGGGTATGTTGCGATTATTACTCATGCTCGATTCAGAGATGCAGAGAGTATCTTAAATGATTTGCGCTTAAGTTATAGAAGAATGGAAAAGCTATCTCGCTATTTCGCGATATTTAACCGTGCTTGAGGTCGCGTGTAAGGGCTATTATTCTATGCATCATAGCGCCTCATCTATAGCTCTCCTCATCTAGCTCGCCACCTTAAACGCGCGCCCCCTAAAATTCATATCCCCCGCATTGTGCAGAAGAGCAACCTCCCCGAAAAAATCTTTAAAAAAACCCCCCGCGCAAAACAACAATACTGGCATATTTTTTAGTATAAATAAGCTAAGTTTTTGTTGCAAAGATTCCTAATACCATTTAAGCTTTGTTTTAAAGGCTCGAATTAGCTATAAAACTAACTATACAAAGCAAGCACAAGCAAACAATGCTAAAAATTACTATAAATGGCGCGGAAATAGAAGTGCCCGCCCCCAGCAGCGTGCTACAGGCCTGCGAGATAGCCGGTATCGAGATACCTAGATTTTGCTATCATAAGCGCTTGAAAGTTGCTGGCAATTGTCGCATGTGCTTGGTGGAAATTCAAAAAGCCCCAAAGCTTGTTGCCTCGTGCTCCATGCCGATAAGTCAGGGGATGGTCATCCATACCAATACCTTAAAAGTGCAAAAAGCAAGGGAGGGAGTAATGGAGTTTTTGCTTATTAATCACCCGCTTGACTGCCCAATATGCGACCAAGGCGGCGAGTGCGACCTGCAAGATCAGGCTTTTAAGTATGGCAAGAATTTTAGCCGGTTTGCCGAAAACAAACGCTCCATCAAGGACAAAAACATGGGCCCCCTTGTGCGCACACACATGACCAGGTGCATTCAGTGCACTCGTTGCATCAGGTTCTCGGCAGATATCGCCGGGGTTGAGGAAATTGGCACTATAGGGCGCGGCGAGAATATGGAGGTTTCGACCTATTTGGAAAAAACCATCACCTCCGAGTTATCTGGCAATTTGATCGACATTTGCCCTGTTGGCGCGCTGACTGCCTTGCCTTATCAGTTTACCTACCGCAGCTGGGAGCTGAGTCATACCAAATCTATCGACGTGCACGATGCTCTGGGCAGTAACATTAGGATCGATAGCAAAGGCCCTAGAGTGATGCGCATACTACCGGCCCAAACCGACGAGATAAACCAAGAGTGGCTATCTGATAAGGCTAGATTCTCGTATGATGGCCTTAAGTATCAAAGACTTCAGGAGCCTTACATGAAAGTTAATGGCAAATTTCGCCAGCTTCCCTGGTCAAAAGCAATAGATGCTGCTATCTCGCATATAAGGCTTTTAGCGCCGCATGAAATGGCCGGAGTTTGCGGCAATATGGTTGATGCTGAGTCTATTTTTCTCTTTAAGATGATTATGGATAGGCTTGGTTGCAGAAATATCGATGGCGAGCAGATCAATTCCAGATACGATACTACCGCGCGCGGTAATTATTTATTTAACACCACGGTTGCCGGAATTGATCAGGCCGATTTTTGCCTGCTTATTGGGGCAAATCCTAGGCAGAGCGCGCCGGTTTTAAATGCTCGCATCGGCGTAAACCAAAGGCAGCGCCAGCTTTATGTCGCGCGCATTGGGGCCAAAGCTGAGTTAAACTATAAAGTCCATGAACTTGGCGCTGCTTGCTCGGTTTTGCAGCAAATTCTGCGGCAAGAGCATGAAATTTGCGCTATGCTGAGCAGCGCTAAGATGCCGATGATGATTATTGGCGATGAAGTGCTATTGCGCCTTGATGCTGCTGATCTTGTGTCTTTAGCCCATGGGATATGCGCAAAATATAACTTTGTGAAGGAGGGGTGGAATGGTTTTAATATTTTGCATAATAACGCCAGCAGTGTTGCAATGCTAGATATTGGCTTTAAGCCGCCAGCAGGAGGCAAGGACTACAAGGAGATTCTGCAAGCTACTAAAGATGGTCAAATAAAATTGCTGTATTTGCTGGGCACTGACGAGCCAGACGCGCAGTCATTTGGCAAGGCTTTTGTTATATATCAAGGGCATCATGGGGACAAGAGCGCTGATCGGGCCAATTTGATCTTGCCAGGGGCTGCTTATAGCGAAAAAGATGGTATTTACATCAACCTAGAGGGCAGGGCTCAGTATGCAAAAGCGGCAGTCCCTCCGCCAGGCTCTGCTAGACGCGATAGTAGCATCTTGCTGCAGCTAGCAAGTAGGCTGGATATGAATTTGCCTTTTGAAGATTTGCTTGATGTGCGAGCGGAAATGGCGCGCCTGTTTCCAGCCATAGCGCATATGGAAAAAATAGTGCCCAATGATTTCAGGCCTCTGCCCCTTAGCCTACCAGATGCTTTGGATGGTCAAAAAGCTGAGCAAGATTTGCAAGAAATAAAGCAAAATTATTATATGACCAACATTATCAGCAGGTTTTCGCCAACGATGCTAAATTGCACTAAATTTATTTTGCAGCAATCATGAAGTTAGATCGGTTTTTAAGTCTTGAAGTTAGAAATGCGCTGCCAAATATTTTGGCCTTTGCTTATGAGCTGGGATTTTGTTTGCTGAAAATATTTTCTATTATACTGCCTTTGCTCTTGTGCGTAGCTTATCTTACTTACGCCGAAAGAAGGATCATCGGCCTGATGCAGCTAAGGCGTGGGCCTAATGTTGTTGGTCCATTTGGGTTGTTGCAGCCTATTGCAGATGCTATTAAGCTTCTTAGTAAAGAGCTGATTTTGCCAACTAAAGCTGATCATTTCTTATTTTTGCTAGCTCCGCTGATTACGTTTTGTCTAAGTTTGATAGGCTGGGCGGTGATGCCATTTAATAAAAACTTAGTCCTTGCCAATATTGATGTTGGCGCTCTTTATATTTTAGCAGTATCGTCTCTTGGGGTGTATGGCATTATCATAGCTGGATGGGCTAGTAATTCAAAATATGCGTTTTTTGGCGCCATCAGATCATCCGCGCAGATGATTTCTTACGAGCTATCGATGGGACTTGCGATTGTTTGCGTGGTACTTTGTAGTGGTAGCTTAAATTTGCTCGATATCATTGAGGCGCAAAGAACTAGATCCCTTGGTATTGATTTGCTGATGACCCCTTTGAGTTTGATATTTTTTATCGCTGCTTTGGCTGAGACAAATAGGCATCCATTTGATTTGCCCGAAGCCGAATCTGAGCTAGTAGCTGGATATAATGTTGAGTATTCCTCGATGACTTTTGCAATGTTCTTCCTTGGTGAGTATGCCAACATGATAATGGTTAGCGCCATGACGACTGTTTTATTTTTTGGTGGCTACTTACCGCCTTTTAATATCGGCTTTTTGAGCTTTGTGCCCGGCGCGATCTGGTTTGGTGCAAAAATTTCCTTGCTGCTGTTTTGTTTTATTTGGATCAGAGCAACGCTGCCGCGCTATAGGTACGATCAGCTCATGCTTATTGGATGGAAGTTTTTGCTGCCAATGACTTTTGTTTATTTTGTTGTAGTTGCTTTTGTTATAAGATTTACAGGTTAAAAATATGCTTATTAAGTTTTTAAAGAAAATTTTTCTCTATGAGATTATTCTGGGTTTGCGCCTAACTCTAAAATATTTATTCAAGCCAAAGGTTACGATCAACTATCCTTATGAAAAGGGTAGCATTAGCCCGCGTTTTCGAGGTCAGCATGTACTGCGCAAGTATGATAACGGCCTTGAGCGCTGCATTGCTTGTAAGTTATGCGAAGCAATCTGTCCGGCGCAGGCCATAGTTATTGAAGCGCAAGTCAGCGATGATGAAAGCAGAAGGGCAATTAGATACGATATCGATATGACCAAATGTATTTATTGCGGCCTGTGTCAGGAGGCGTGCCCTGTGGACGCTATAGTCCAGGGGCCAAATTTCGAATTTTCAACACTAACTCATCAAGAGTTGCTTTATGATAAAACAAAGTTATTGCATAATGGCGATGAGTGGGAGGATAAGGTTAGCGCGCAACTTAAAAAAGATTATCAGTACAAATAATTATGTTGTTTTATTTATTTAGCTTTTTAATAATTACGGCGGCTTTGGGCGTGATATTAAGTCAAAATCCTGTGCATAGTGTTTTGTGGTTGATTTTTGCCTTTATTAATAGCTCAGGATTATTTTTGCTACTTAACGCCGAGTTTTTAGCCATGATAAATATTATTGTTTATGTCGGGGCAGTTGCGGTTCTGTTTTTGTTTGTTATTATGATGCTAGATATTGATTTTACCGCAAAGCGCTTAAAGACCCCCAGAAGTAGACAGGTAATAGGCTTAATAATGGCAACTTTCTTTAGCATAAATATTGGAATTATCATCTGGCAAGGATCTTTATTGAAAAACTACTGGAACGATCAGCATTCTTGGGGCGATTTTCCTTTGAAGAATTTTGCCCAAATGACTAACACTCAAAGCATCAGCAAGGTTTTGTATACTGATTTCTTTGTGGCATTTCAGACTGCTGGAGTTGTTTTGCTAGTTGCAATTATTGGGGCAATTACTTTAACGATGCGCAAGGCTGGTATGACGAAAAAGCAAAATCCTCAAAAGCAGCTCGATAGGAAGGAGACGGTTTCTTTAGTCAAGATCGTGCCTAATTCAACTGTAAAAGGCATTGATTATGACTCCTAGTATTTGGCACTATTTGACGCTGTCATGCGTGCTTTTTTCTTTGGGCTTTGTGGGCACTTGGATTAATCGCAAGAGCGTTATTTCGATATTATTGTGCGCTGAGCTGATGCTTTTAGCTGTAAATATTAATTTTGTGGCTTTTGCGCATTTTTTAGATGATTTAACAGGGCAGATTTTTAGTATATTTGTCATGACAATTGCAGCGGCTGAGTCTGGCATAGGTCTGGCAATTATAGTAATATACTTTCGCAATCGCAATACTATTGACGTTAACAATATAAATGAACTTAAAGGATGATCAAGCTATTGGCAATAATTTTCTTACCATTACTATCGGCGATATTTTGCGCCTCCTTGAAAAATATTTTATCTAAAAGATTCGTTGGTATTGTTGCAAGTTTATTAATATCGGCAGCAGCTCTTTTAGCCTTAGATTTGTTTATTGGTTCTTTATCGCAGCGTTATTTTGTTCATATCAAGCTATTTAGCTGGTTGCAAATTGGCGCTAGCGATGTTAGTTGGTCAATTTATGCAGATCATCTAACTTTGGTTATGTATTTAGTAGTTTGCTGCGTTTCAGCGGTAGTCCATATATATTCAATAGGCTATATGTTTGATGATCCAAGGTTTAATCTTTTTATTAGCTATATCTCGCTATTTACCTTCTTTATGCTGATGCTTGTTTCGGCTGATAATTTGCTGCAGTTATTTTTCGGCTGGGAGGGGGTTGGTTTGTGCTCATACTTGCTGATTGGCTTTTGGTATACTAAGGACTCTGCTTCTTCTGCGGCGCAAAAGGCATTTATTGTCAATCGCCTGGCCGATGTGGCTTTTCTGATTGGCATATTGATAATATATAAAGGATGCGCTTCCTTTGATTTTGCCATTATAGCCGGCAGCATCGCTGGCTTGCAAAATGCCCTCGTCGTCGGGTCTTTTTCTTTACTAGATCTAAGTTGTTTGTTGCTATTTATTGGCTGCATGGCAAAATCGGCGCAAATCGGCTTGCATGTTTGGCTGCCAGACGCTATGTCAGGACCAACGCCAGCCTCGGCGCTGATTCATGCTGCAACAATGGTCACAGCAGGGGTGTTTTTAATTCTAAGGATGCATTTGGTGTTCGAGAGCTCTCTTGCTGTAAGTAGTTTTATAGCCTGCGTCGGCTCTGTTACTTGCGTCCTTTGCGCTTTAATGGCATTAACGCAATCTGATATGAAAAAAATCATCGCTTATTCTACATGCAGTCAGCTTGGCTACATGTTTATTGCATGCGGCATTAAAGCTTATCACGCTGCAATTTTTCATTTAGCAACGCATGCTTTTTATAAGGCAGCATTGTTCTTATGTGCAGGTAACGTTATTCATGGCACAGGCCAGCAAGAATTAAGTAGCATTGGCAATGTCAGGGGTAAAATGAAGATCACTTTTGTGTTTTTCTTGGTAGCTTCTGCGGCAATAATTGGCATAGTTCCCTTTGCTGGATTTTATTCAAAGGATCTGATCTTAGAATATGCACATGAAATTTCTAGCTTATTATTTTTGCTTGGCGTTTTGGCGGCATTTTATACTGGATTCTACTCGATAAAAATCCTTAAAAACATCTTTATGTCAGCAAAAGTAAATGACCATGCTCATGAGGCCAGTCTTGTCATGCTGCTGCCAATGCTAGTGCTGATATTTGCCTCGATTACTTCCGGGTATTTTGGCGTGCATTTTATGCATTTAGATAAGTTTGACGGTTATTTTGGGCATTTATTTACAATCAAAGTTATAGCTAGGCAAGGCCTATCTTCGCACATGCCATTGCTTAGCGGCCTGCTTGGGGCGTTGTTTGGGTATATTTATGCTGCTGGAACAAGCGATTATAAGTCGGCTATCTTAAAAGCTGCTGGAAATAAATTCTACTTTGATGAGATATATAATACCTTGATAGTAAAATCTATAGAAAATATTGCCATAATAATTGCTTTGTTTGATAAGTATGTTATAGATAAACTAGGACCAAGCAGCGCCGTTTTAATTCTGGATAATTTGTCAAAGATGTTAAGCAGGTGCCATAATGGTTATATTTTCAGCTACAGTTTATGGATTTTATTGTCCTTATTTGTGCTTACAACCTACTTGGTAATAAATATTTTTTAAAATGCTTGATTTTCCAATACTTTCTGTAACTATTTTAATACCTTTTCTTGCCGCTATATATATTTTAGCATTTGCGAAAAGCAAAAAGCATGTTCAGGTAATTTCCCTTAGCGCAAGCGCTCTGACCTCAGCCGTTACGCTTTTATTGCTAAAGAATTTTGATTTGCAAGCTTATGATTTTCAATTTGTTGAGCAATATCCCATGATTTCCAAAATTGGGCTAGACTTTTTTCTAGGAATTGATGGTATCTCACTTTTGCTGATTAATCTAATGGCTTTTTTAGGATTGCTTTGCGTTATTTATGCTTTGAGCGAAATAAAACATCGGCTGGCCGAATTCATGTTTTTTTTCTTTTTGTTGCAATCTTTTATCATTGCCAGCTTAGCTGCGCTTAACCTGCTGCTATTTTATATTTTCTTTGAAATGGCCTTGGTGCCAATGTATATGATTATCGGTCTTTGGGGCGGGGCTAATAGAATTTATGCATCCTATAAGTTTTTCTTATATACTCTTGCCAGCTCAGTCTTGTTTGCCGTATGCATTATGTACTTTTATAAAAATGCCTCTACGCTTAGCATCCCAGAATTATACTCAATTGGCCATGAGCTTGATCCGCGCGCTCAAAAGTGGTTGTGGTGGGGGGTGTTTATGGCATTTGCAATCAAGATTCCAATGTTTCCATTTCATACATGGTTGCCAGATGCTCACGTTCAGGCGCCAACTACTGCTTCAGCAATTCTAGCTGGGGTGCTTTTGAAGCTAGGAGGATACGGTTTTTTAAGAATATTGCTACCAATACTGCCGCAAGCAAGTAAAGATTTTGCTATATATCCTTTGATAATGAGCGCGGTTGCCATAATTTATGCCTCATTTGCCGCTATCAGTCAGAAGGATATGAAAAAAACGATTGCATACTCTTCGATTGCTCATATGGGCTTTGTGACAGGCGGTATATTTAGCTTTAGCTACGTAGGTATAAATGGTGGTATTTTTCAAATGCTTAGTCATGGCCTGATTTCTGCCGCGTTATTTTTCATTGTGGGAAGTTTATATGCAAGAGTTCATACCAGGCAAATTGATAGCTACGGGGGCTTGGCAGCTAAGATGCCTGCTATGGCCAGCTTTTTTATGATATTTATGCTCTCGTCTATAGGTCTTCCTGGTACTAGTGGTTTTATAGGCGAGTTCTTGTGCCTTAATGGTCTTTTTGAGCAGCATTATTTTATATCTGCCATCAGTGCTTTTGGCATTGTTTTGTCGGCTGTTTACATGCTGAACCTATATAAAAAAGTCATGTTTGGCAAAATCAGCAATCAAGTTATTGAAACTATTGCAGATTTGAGTTTGCAGGAAAGGTTTATTTTTACATTGCTGGCTGTGGCAATAATATTGCTAGGTATTTTTCCAAACTACGTGAACAAATTATTAAAACCTTCGATTGAAATCATTACTGAAGCTATATATGTTATTTGATCTTAAATTAAGCGCCTTGATGCCTGAGGCCTTCCTGCTTGGCATAGCTTTATTTGTGCAGATATTAAATTTATTTACGCGTTTAGCAGCGCGCAGTCTTAGCATGATATCAATTTTGCTGATTTCTGGCTTAATACTATTTATATACTATGTATATCCTTGTGACATGCATCTTGGTTCTGGATGCTTGGGCTACCTACCTCATACGCATAAAATTCAGATCTGCTTGCTTGGATTTTGTATAGCTTGTAATATCTTTTTTATCATATCGCAAAAAATCCGCTTAGAAGAATTTCCGCCTGAATATGTCTCGTTGATTCTTTTTAGCGCTTTGGGTGGATTTATCGCCACTTCTGCGCAAGATTTTTTGACTCTATTTATGGCAATAGAGCTCCAGGCATTAATTTCGTATATTTTGAGCAGTATGGCCGTCAGGTCGTCTCTTTCTTCTGAGGCTGGCCTGAAGTATTTTTGCTTGGGGGCCATCAGTAGTTGCGTCATGTTATTTGGCATATCTCTGATGTATGGCTTTGCCGGCTCGATTAGTTACTACAAAATTAGCCTTGGTAGCGTTTGTAGCTTTGCTATGGTGTTGATACTTACAGGATTGCTATTTAAACTAGGGGCAAGTCCATTCCACATGTGGCTGCCCGACGTATATCAGGGAAGTCCTATTTTTGCTGTTAATGTTTTTATGACCATTAACAAGCTAACTGTGCTTATTAGCATAATTCGTCTGCGCAGCCTGCATGATGTGTTTTTTACCTTGGCTGCTGTTTCCTCGTTAGTAGTTGGTGCTTTGGGGGCTTTAAAGCAGGTAAATTTCAAAAGATTTCTGGGCTACAGTAGCATCTTTAATGTCGGCTATATACTGATTTGTTTAGTGACAAAAGATTACAAATTATCAGTCATTTATTTGCTGATATATACTCTTAATGTTTTTATGATTTTTAGCATTCTTGCCAGTCTTGGCATTGAAATCGATACTCTGCAAATCTTGGATCTTGAAGGACTCGCCTTGCGGGCAAAGTTTCAAAGCATCTTGCTGGCTATTTGCCTGTTATCTTTGATGGGCTTTCCGCCAATGCTTGGTTTTGTTGCTAAATATTATGTGCTATACCAAACTGTGGCAACTGGCAATTATTATTTGGCAGTCTTTGCTTCTAGCATGACTTTATTACCGGCTTATTATTATTTGCGCATCATCAAATTAATGTTTTTGGAACAAGCAACTGCCATCCCCTTGCCAGCAAAGCTTTCGTCTTATGGCGCGCTTTGTAATGTTTTAAATGTGATTGGAGTATTGATCGTATCTTTCGGGTGGGTAGTTGCGCTCTAGGCTTTTGCTTAAGGCGATGTTGCTAAAGGTGATGTTGTTTTTGCATTACATCATTTTTATATCTAATAGTTTAGTTTATTTTTAGAAGTATTTAGCTATTGCCTCATGCTATTATTATATAAAATGACTTTTTAATTATTATTTTGCAAAAACCATGATGTCTATTTTTAAAAAATTTATAAAAGTTATATTTGCTTCTTGTGCATTGTCTCTTGCTTGCAACTCTTACGCTGCCTTAAGTAGCTCTGGCGCTCATAGAGCCGCCAATCCTAGCGCCCAGGCTAATACTAATTGCGCTTCTCAGGCAGGAGAGTGGGGCTTGCAAAAAACAAATATAGAGCAACTTTGGCAGATTTTGGCAATATCTCTTGAGGGCATAGTAAGTCAATGCCAGAGCAAGCCAAAAACAAAAGAAATGTCATATAACTTGTATAAACATGATGATGGATCAATACATACTCATCAGTTCAAAGATTGTAGCTATTTGCAGCGTAAGATAGGCCAGATACAAGATACTTTTAAAGTAGAGTATAGTGATAAAATTTACAAAAGCAAGAAAGCACAGTGGAATAAAGCAAAATGTTCAGGTGCTTTGAAGGCGCCGACTTTAAACAGAGATTTGCCTTGGAGGCATGTTAAAACTAAAGTCCAAACTCCAGCTTCTTCAAAAGCATCTTCAAATTAGTTTTTTATGCTTGTATCTTGCTTCAGATAAGTCGCGCCCTTGCACTTGGGTCATGTAATTGCAGTAGTCTTGATAGTTGCCCTCAAACCATTGGGCGTTTCCGGGCTCATCAAAGGCAATGATGTGCGTTGCGATGCGATCTAAAAACCACCTATCGTGACTTATGACCAAGACGCATCCAGCAAATTCTAAGATGGCATCTTCTAGAGCGCGCAGCGTATCAACATCTAAATCGTTCGATGGCTCGTCAAGTAACAAAACATTAGCACCTGATTTTAGCAGTTTGGCTATATGAACGCGATTGCGCTCTCCTCCAGATAGCCCGCCAATCTTTTTTTGCTGATCGCTACCTTTGAAATTAAATGCCGCGCAGTAGGCTCTGCTTTTTAGGGTAAATTCTCCTAAATTCATCTCGTCTAAGCCATCGGAAATTTCCTCCCATACTGTCTTGCTATCGTTTAGGTGCTCCCTGGTTTGATCAACGATGCCAATTTTCACAGAAGCTCCCACCAAGAACTTGCCGCTATCGGGGGCCTCTTGTCCGGTGATCATTTTAAAAAAGGTGGTTTTGCCAGCGCCATTTGGTCCAACAATGCCAACAATTGCCCCAGCTGGTATCCTAAAATTAAAATCTTTCAGCAGATGCTTGTCGTTAAATGATTTTGAAACGTTTTGCGCCTCAATTACCATGTCGCCAAGTTTTGGTCCATGGGGAATGATAATTTGCGGACTGCTGATCATTTTGTCGCGTTGCTTGCCCAGTAACTCTTGATAATTTTGAATTCTGGCTTTGCTTTTTGATTGTCTTGCTTTAGGGGATTGGCGGATCCATTCAAGCTCACGAGCTAGCTCTTTTTGTCTTGAGGATTCTTCCTTTTCTTCTAGAGCTAGTTTTTTTTGCTTTAGCTCTAGCCAACTTGAATAATTAGATTGCCACGGAATACAATGGCCTCGATCAATTTCTAAAATCCATTCGGCTACGTTATCTAAAAAATACCTATCGTGGGTAATGGTTGCGACCATGCCTTGATAATCTTTTAAAAAGTGCTCGAGCCATGAAACAGACTCGGAGTCTAGGTGGTTGGTAGGCTCGTCTAGAAGGAGAATGCCTGGCTTTTCTAGCAATAGTTTACATAGCGCGACTCTGCGCTTTTCTCCTCCTGATATATCTTTGATTGAAGCTTCTTTTGGCGGGCAGCGCAAAGCCTGCATCGCAATATCTGCTTCGCGCTCAAAGTTCCAGCCATCAATTGCTTCGATGCTGTCTTGGAGTCTTCCCTGCTCTTGAATTAGTGCATTCATTTCATCATCATCAGTAACATAGGCAAATTTTTCACTAACTATGTTGAACTGATCCATTAAGTCCTTTTTTTCTTTAATGCCTTGCAGAATATTTTCAAAAACATTCTTAGTCTCGTCGAGTTTTGGTTCTTGCGCCAGGTAGCCAACTTTTGTGCCATCTTGCATCCAAAATTCTCCGTCATAATCTTTGTCAATTCCAGCTATGATTTTAAGTAGCGTAGATTTGCCAGCTCCGTTAGGTCCGATGATGCCAATTTTTGCTTTTGGTAAAAAGGATAGCCAGGTCTCTTTAATTATCTCTTTGCCGTTTATTTTCTTTGTTAAGCCCTTGATGGAAGCGATATAATTGGTCATAAGCACATACTTTTTATTATATTTTTAAGAATTCAGATCATATTAGTTTAAGCTAAATACTTGCTTATTTCAACTTGAAAATCAAGCAACTATACAACGAAATTTTAAATCATTACTATTTATTAATTAATTATATTAAATTATCATTTAAGTTTGATACTATTAATATATTATTGATTTTTAAAATTTTATGAGCAGAACAAAAAAACATTATAAAAAAAACAAGGCTATATTTAAGCAAAATTTTTATCTTAAGCAAGAGGATATCAAAAATTATGCTTTGGCAGCAGCCCAAGATGATGATTTAAAAAATAAGGCAAGGGAGTTCCGCGATCTGATTAACGCTATGAAAGATATCAATGCGCCTTCAAGAAGCCGTACTTACGAAGATTTATTGCCTAAAAAAACATCGCTAGATTATTTCCAGCAAGCAGCAGCGCTTCATGAGCAAAGCGCCAATGATCAGCAAGAGTTACCTCAGCAGGTCTTTAAGAAAAAACGCTCTATGGCTGCAAGGTTACTAAGGTTTGTGGTTAATCCTTATACTGATCTGGTATTTTCTTTAGCTACCGCCAGCATTATTTTAGCTTTAGCCGCAAATCCTGTTGGAGTTGCTCTTGCTTCTGTAGGTCTTGCTTATACGGCGGCAAAGTTCATCGCAAAAGCGCCAATTTTCAAAAAATTTGCCGCTACAAGGTCGATGCAAAAAATGCTCGATAGTCCAGTTGGTAGGCTCTTTAGAAGCAAGCTAGTTAAGATACCTATAGTTATCGTGCAAAAGTCATTAAATTTTGCCCATAACCCAATTGGCAACAGTATCGCAATAGCATTAAGATTTAGCGGCGTTGGTATAGATTGCTATAAACACCATACTGCTGCAAAGTTTGCAACGCAAAACAAGCTGCTAGAGGAGATAAAGACTGATCGGATCAAAGTTGCCAAGTATGGCGATAGGTTAAATCAATTAATGCCAGAGCTGAATTTGGTTAGCCCGCCAGAGCGCAAGAATGTGAGATTAAAAACCACCAAATTTAATACGCCTAAGGTCTTTGCCCAAGGTATGATGGATGTTATTTTTAGCAATCCTTTGGCTGAAGTTATTGAGCATGTGCACGAGTTAATGGAGCCAGAAATTAGCGATGATGGCACCTTGGCAAGGGTTGCAGATGCTATGGCTTTGGAGACGGATGCGGCTCTTAGTGGGCGCCGGATAGGGAAGTGGGGCAAAATTGAACACTCCAAGATAAAGAGAAATGAGCTTATCAATGAATTGGGCGTAGACTACCAAGGTACAAAAAGCTTGGTTGATCAAGCCAAGCATAGCAGAGCTGTTTATGAAGGGCTCAAGAGCCACAAGGTCATAGCCGCTTCTGTTCAATATATGACATCAGCGCCAAGCCAAAAGGCGCAAACCCGCGCAGCGCTAAAAAATACCTTCGATGCGCAGACTAACGAAAAAGCCGGTAAGCTAGTGGCCGATCTAAGCGCTATGTCTGCAAAAAATACTCTCAAACATGCGGCAGCAAGACAACATCATAAGGTAAAGGGCCCTATCATACGCTCGATGTAGAATACTCTGGACATAGAGATGTTGACTTATATATTATTTTCTACTATGATATTTGTGATATCAACTTAAAAATATAAAGGAAATTATATGAAAGCATCTGCTTTATCGTCAGAGCAAATAGCGATAAGGCAAATATTTTGAGTTTTCGAAATAGGAGATTTTGATTTCCTCACGACGCTTCGCTGCAAAATCTATCTAACCGAGCTCTTCCAGAGCGGCATTTCCAATATATGGTTCAGCGGGTTATCAATAATAAAGGCAATGTGAATCCATCTATAGATTTCTTGCTGCAAGACACTGTAGTTACGCAAAATATTGCTCAAAGTATCGCTAGTTTAATATCTGAAGGCCTTATTGAGACTCTCTCCTTGCGAAAATCCCTACTAGATCAGGACGCTCTTGAAATAATACTAAAAGCGATAATTGATTCTAAGTGTTATATTAAGACGCTAAATTTAGTGGACGTAACGATTTGGCTTAATCTTGATGATGTTGACTCTAGCCAAGAATTATTATCTTCGTCTGGGCTGGACTACTTTTGCCGAGTTTTATTGCTTGAAACGCCCAAAGTTCTCACGATAAATTTTTGTGAGGAGAAGCTGGCTGAGCTAAAGAGCTTGGGGGGCAATGAGGTATGTATTAATAAATTGTTGTCTTGTGGTAATGCGCTCCCCCCAGTTCATTTGTCGGAAGAGGATAGACTTGATTATGAAAAACTCATGAAAAGTGTGTCATTTTTGGCGCTAGCTAAGCAAGATGGCGTAGAAGGCCAAGGCGCTGATGTGCTCTCCCCAGAATGATTTGCTAAGTGATGCGCAACTTGCAGGAGACCTTGGGCTTTTATGATCCATTGGTTCCATGACCTGGCGGCTTGGATCAATAGCGTTGGTGTGTATACATATATAAAGCCATCGTCGCTGGGCTGACTTTGTTTTGACTTTTGGGGGGGCTGCCAAAGGCCCAAACCGCCAAGGCTTATGGGCTGCTAGAGCCTTGCATTTACCTTGTTAAATTAAAGTAGTTTAAGGGCTATTTTAGCTAATATAAGGTTTTTTATAGCTAAATGTAGCGCCCTTAAGGGTTGATGTCATCTGATGGTATTTCCCCCCATTTATTGTTTTCGGATAGCTGGTATACTTCTTTCATCTTATTTTTGCAAAGCTCGCTTATTTGTTTGTTAGGAGCGCCCCAAAATCCTGGATTCTTATTGGGCACTATTGAAGAATATTACCAAATGCAGCCGTAAAGCCCCTAATTTACTATATGGGGATATAAGGCTAAAACGTTATGGACAAAGAGATAGGATTATGCCATCCTATTGAGATGAAAATAACGTATAAAACTAATAACAACATTTCATATTCATGTAAGTATCA
>CAMCJU010000007.1 GCA_945875085.1 Candidatus Phycorickettsia trachydisci | reverse complement strand
CTTTAGACTTTACTTCCAAGCATACTGATCTAATTATTTCTTTGAGCCTCGATTCTACTTCGCCGATTAATATCTTTTTCCGATATTTTGGACAAAATACAATATGATACTTACATGAATATGAAATGTTGTTATTAGTTTTATACGTTGTTTTCATCTCAATAGGATAGCATAATCCTATCTCTTAGTCCATAACGTTTTAGCCTTATATCCCCATATAGTAAATTAGGGGCTTTACGGCTGCATTTGGTAAACTTATTAGTATTGGTAAGCAGAGCCTATTACTTTTGCGATAAAATGATTGGTTTCGCGCATCTTATAGAACTCTAAAACATCAAAATGATTAGCTTTTTGCGTAACTTGATGAGGAGCTTTGTCTTTCCATAAAATTTGCCCTTGCCAACTAAGTTGAAACGTCTCTTGATAATTTTGCTTTATTATTAGGGTTAATCTGTCTGATTTTATCTTCGAGATGTTGCCAGTAGCATCTTGGGGCATGTATAGACATAGATGACTTGCCCAAGGGTTTGGCAGAAACTCCCCAGCGATAGCTATAAATTCATCTTCTGACAATGCGGCTTGGGGCATTGCCTGCTGCTCTGCCTTTGGGCTTTGGAGCTTTTTCCACTCTTGACCATCAAATAAAATCATCTGACCAAGCTCAGAGCAAAAAAATACCATCCCTTCTTTGGGTGATAAAAATTGCCATCCACAGCTTTGGGAAAAAATATAGCATATATTATTTTTCATCTGGCCTTGATTGATAATGTACTTATCGCCAATCACAAACTCCGTAGGCACAGCATCAACAAAACCCCTGATTGCGTGATTACAAAAGCCATCTAATTTTAAGATTGCCTCATTAAAAACCAGATCCTTATTTAATTGTTGTGAAGCCATTAACGTGATGTTTTAATTAAAACTTTGCATAAGATATTTTATTTGTTTAATATACATCTTATGGCAAGAATATTTCAGAACTAATACAATAAAAAGAAAAACATCCAAAAATAACACAATGACTTTAAAAAAATTTATCATCACTTGTATCTGCATCATTTCAAGTATAATCTTAGTTAAATATCAATCAAATAAAACTACAACAATGAGTCAAGCACCAATTGCCAAAAAAGTACCTCATGTAACTCAAATCCATGCCCAGCAAATTCTAGACGACTACGACTGGCTGCGCGATAAAAAATATCCGGAAGTTAGCGATCCGGAAATATTAAAATATCTTGAAGAAGAAAATGCATATGCAAATGAAGCATTTTTTGATAAATTTAAGGAGCAAAAAAACATCCTGTTTGAAGAGCAAAAAAACAGAATTCAGCTCAATGACAAGTCCAGCGAAACCAAAAAGGATAATTACTATTATTATGAAAGAACCTTCCAGGATAAAGAATATCCCATATACTATCGCCGCTTAGGCCTTGATGGTCAGCAAGAGGTCATTTTGGATGTCAATAAATTAGCTTTAGGCAAAAAGTATATCAGAATTGGAGCGATATCAATTTCTCCTGATCAAAAATTACTTGCCTACAGCGTAGATTATCAGGGAAATGAGCATTTTACAATCAAGGTTATTAACCTTCAGACTCAAGAAGAGTTAAGCGATAAAATAGATAACACCATCGGTCAAATAGTTTGGCATGAACATCTAGATGGCTTTTTCTACACTCCTGTAGATGAAAATTGGCGCGCGATGAAGGTTTTGTTTCATCGCCTGTCTTGGCAGCTGGCAGATCAATTAATTCTAGAGGAAAAAAACCCGCTATACTCTTTGCGCGTATCAAAATCTTCCAGTAAAAAGTATTTACTTATTCAAACCAGCAGCCACCAGGAAAATCAATTTCATATCTTAGATTTTGCAAAACAAGATGATTTTCAACCAAGGCTTTTTGAGCCAATGCGTGAGAATATTTTATATGACATCGATCATAATGGCGATAATTTTTATATCTTAACCAATGATGAGAGCTCAGATTTTCGCCTTGCAGTAACTAACACAGAGCATACAGCGCGCAAATATTGGCAAGACTTTATTGCAAGTAAAAAAGATCAATATTTAGCGGCCTTTAATTTAACAAGCAAATATTTGATACTAAATTATAAAATTCAAGGCCTACCGGTAATCCGCATATTTTCTTTGGCAGATAAAAGCTTTAAGGTAATTAACTTCCCCGATCCAGCATATAGCGCGGGGGGGTATTCTGCTAATTTCGAAGAAGATGATATCAGGATAAGCTATTCCTCATTGGCAAGACCAGATACAATTTATAAATACAACTACGCCCAAGACCTCTTGACCGCTATTAAAGTCAGAGAGATTCCCAGTGGCTTTGATCCAAATAGCTATGAAGTAAGAAGACTATGGAGCAATAACAATGGAGTAAAAGTCCCATATACAATCTTCTTTAAAAAGTCCCTAATGCAGCAAGATGGCCTTAATCCTTTGTATTTATATGGCTATGGCTCTTATGGAATTAGCGTTCCTGTTAATTTTCGCTCATCGATTTTATCCCTAGTAGATCGTGGCTTTGTATTTGCAATTGCCCATATACGTGGCGGCGATGACTTAGGGCATAGCTGGTATGAGGATGCTAAATTTTTAAATAAAAAGTGTACTTTTCAAGATTTTATTTCCGTAGCAGAGGATCTGATTGCTCAAAAATACACTAAAGCAGGAAATATAGTTATTTCAGGAGGTAGCGCTGGTGGATTATTGGTGGGCAATGTTATTAACTCACATCCAGAGCTATTTAAGGCAGCAATTGCTCATGTGCCATTTGTGGATGTTTTAAATACCATGCTAGATGAAACGCTACCTTTAACTCCTGGCGAATATAAGGAATGGGGCGATCCAAAGCAGGAGCAATATTACCATTATATAAAATCATACTCTCCTTACGATAATATTCAAAAGCAGCAATACCCTAACCTATTTGTTACCACAAGTATAAGTGATCCAAGAGTTGGTTATTTCGAGCCTGTAAAATGGGTAGCTAAACTCAGGGATAATAAAACCGACAACAACTTGTTGCTATTTAAAACTAATATGGATGCGGGGCATTCTGGCTCTTCTGGTAGGTTTGATTATCTTAAAGAAGTAGCAGACGATTATATCTTCATACTAAATGTTTTTGATATTAAGATATGAAGAAAATCTTGCAGGCTATAGTAATGTTTGCTGTAGCTTATTTCGCTGTGTATCAGTTTTTTAGCTATCAATCTAAAATAAATTTTAATTACGCAAGTATCCCCCCTGAAGGAGAAAAGCAAAATAAAGGCATTAATGCCCAAATTAGAGAATTGAGTTTTGGGGAAAATTTTATAGCAAATATTTTAATAAAATTATCCGAATCTGAAAAAGGTGGTAAATTTTTATTAAGATTAATCAGACCCATAGGTATTGCGCAAGATAAGGCAACTTGGCAGACAAATAACACTAATTATTTAGATACAGTGTTTAATATCCAAAGACAAAGCCCTATTGATACTATGGATGCCAAGGCTACAGTTGCCAATAATAAAGTTGCATATTGTGGCGCTGAAGTAGTAATAGATTACCAAATCAGCAAGGGGCAAATTCTTGCCAAGCAAGAACAATCATTCAGGCTACAACTTGGGCAAGGGATCTTGCTAGCATTAGAAAACATTATTATAGGCATGCACGAAGGTCAAACGCTATCTGCTCATATTCCTTATTGGTATGCTGGGAGCTTACAGGAGTTTATGTCTTCGAACGAAGAAAAGGGCGCTGGATTGCAGCTAAATGTCAAACTTATTAAAGTAATTAGTCCAGAGATTAAGAATATAAGAATTTTTGATGATTTAGTTTCGCTAGATGAGCCGATTTTGTGCGGCAATCCGGTTAGCTTAAATCTTAAAATATCCAAAATAAATGGTCAATTAATTTTTCAAGGACCTCTTGATTACAACTTAGGTGAGAAAAATTATCCGTTAATATTTTCTTATGCCCTATTTAATAAGCCGTTAAGTAGCAACAGAGTAGCAATAGTGCCAACTTCTTTACTTAAAAACGCAAAGGCAAAGCTGGGAAAAATGGCAGAAGCCTTCAAATACGAAGAATTCAAACGCGAAGAATTTGTCTTACTGGAGTTTTAGCCATAAAATTCCTTCAAAACCTCCTTGAGCATCCCTGGCAATAGAGCTTTTAAAGCTTCCTTGGGCTAAAGTCTTACTCCCCCCACCTGAGCCGTCATATTTATCTGCCATGATCTTGATTAGATCGCCAGCATTAGCCCTGTTGGCCAATTGCTTGCTTAGTGCGATAATTACTGAGCAGTTCTCTCCTGTAACATTTAATGAAATTATAATCCTATCCTGATATTTATCGCCGCGGCTAGATGTTGCAACTTTTAAGGACTTGTTATCTACATCTTGAAAACAAGTTATTTCATAATCAAATTGCGCGGTTTTAACCACCTTGCTTATAGTATCAAATTGCTGCTCTAGTAATTTTATCTGCGCATCAAGAAGGTGTTTGTGAGAATCTTTTAACTGCTGGGCCAAAGAGCAAATTTTATCAACCAGTTCTTCTTTATTCGCCTGTAGCAGACCACTTGCCTTGGCTAATATTTTATAATTTTGCTGGACAACTTCAACCGCAGCCATACCAGTAACTGCCTCAATTCTACGCACGCCTGAGGCGATCGAGCTTTCTGCAGTAATTTTAAACAAACCTATATCCCCCGTTCTTTCTACATGCGTCCCACCGCATAATTCAATAGAAAATTTATCTTGCTCTTCATGACCGCTCATAAAAACCACCCTAACCTCATCGTCATATTTTTCGCCAAACAAGGCCATTGCCCCGCTATTAACCGCAGCTTCTTTGTTCATTAGAAAGGTTTTTACACTAAAGTTTGCGATAATAGCCGCGTTAACTCTGCGCTCTACTAATTCAAGTTCATCTGGCGAAATTTGCTTTAAATGATTGATATCAAATCTAAGTCTATCAAAAGCAACTAAGGAGCCTTTTTGTATTATATGGTTTCCCAAAACTTGCTTTAATACTGAGTGCAGCAAGTGCGTAGCTGAATGATTGCGCTTTAAATTGCCGCGATACTCCTTATCAACACTAAGCAAAGCAGTATCGCCGACTTTTAGCGCCCCACGCTCTAAAACGCACAAGTGAGCATGAACACCTAGGTATTTTTTGGTATCTTGAACCCTAGCGTTAAAATTGGCGTTATTAATATAGCCTATATCACCTTTTTGCCCACCCGATTCAGCATAAAACGGGGTCTGATTAGCAATGATCCAAAATTCTTGCGAGCTACTGCTAAATTCTTCAAGCATTTGATCATTTTGCACTAAAGCTAAAATCGTACTTTGTGACGTCTCAAAGCTATATCCTAAAAATTCCGTTGCGCCAAACTTAGCCTCTACCTCAAACCAAATCTCCTGCTGCCTGGTCTGGCCAGAGCCTTGCCAAGCTTCTCTAGCGCGCCTTTTTTGCTCTTGCATTTTTTGCTCAAAGCCCGAAGTATCCACCTTGATATTTTTGCTTTTTAAAATATCTTGCGTCAGATCCAAAGGAAAGCCATACGTATCATAAAGTTTAAAAGCATTTTCGCCAGCAAGAACTCCGCCAGCGGGCAAATCCTTTATGTCATCTTCTAAAACTCTCAGGCCCTTGCTAAGAGTTTCTTTAAATTTGAGCTCTTCTTGTTTTAATATCTCTACAATGAGACTAGAGGCTCTTTGTAATTCAGGGTAAGTATCGCCCATTAAATGAATTAATGGATTAATCAAGGCATGCATTATCGGCTCTTTCGCGCCAAGCTGATGAGCGTGCCTCATGCTGCGGCGCATAATTCTGCGCAACACATATCCCCTTCCTTCATTTGCGGGCAAAATACCATCTGCAATTAAAAAAGCAGTAGCCCTTAAGTGATCAGCAATAACTCTATGAGAAAATTTATTGCTTGGAGTTGCCTTAACTTTTACCTCCTCTTCAATAGCACAGATAAGATCGCTAAATAAGTCAATGTCATAGTTATCATGCTTGCCTTGTAAGACAGCAGCCATCCTCTCCAGGCCCATGCCAGTATCAATTGACTTCTGCGCCAGAAGGCGGCGCTGCTGATCCTGGGCTTGTTCGTACTGCATAAAAACCATATTCCAAATCTCAACATAGCGCTCTCCATCTTGGTCGCGGCTACCTGGAAGTCCTCCCCAAATTTTATCGCCATGATCGTAGAATATTTCTGAGCATGGTCCGCAAGGCCCTGTATCGCCCATTGACCAAAAATTATCCTGTGTTGAAATTTTGATGATTCTTGCATCGCTCAAATTAGCGATTTTTTTCCAAAAATTAAAGGCTTCGACATCATCGTGATACACGGTAACATAGAGCTTGTCTTTTGGCAGGGCAAATTCTTTAGTCAGCAGATCCCAAGCATAGTAAATTGCCTGCTCCTTAAAATAATCACCAAATGAAAAGTTGCCAAGCATTTCAAAGAATGTATGATGTCTTGAAGTATAACCTACGTTATCCAAATCGTTATGCTTACCTCCTGCCCTTAGGGATTTTTGGCTCGATACTGCCTTAACATAATCGCGTTTTTCAACGCCGGTAAAAATATTTTTAAATTGCACCATTCCTGAGTTGACAAACATCAAACTAGGATCATTATGAGGAATTAAAGAACTTGAAGCTACTTGGCAATGACCGTCTTTGGCAAAAAAGTCGATAAACTTAGCTCTGATATCTCGTGTATTGGTAGACATATTATTAAGGGTATTGGCTAAAAAAATTATTACTGCAACTTTTGCAACTCATGTTCAAAATATTCTGGCAACGGGGCTAATAAATCATATTTTATACCAAAAATCTCATTAGCAATAGTGGTTTTATAGGAATGAAGCAACATATGATGCTGCTCAGAAGGAGCTCCATATTTTTTATCGCCAATGATTGGGGCGCCGAGTTCTAGACTGTGCCTTCTGATTTGATGCTCCTTGCCAGTTATGGGGAAAAATTCTATACATGCTATGTTGCTGCTAGCTTGATATTTTAAGACGTTATACTTGGTAATTTCATTATCAATATTAACTATCCCGCTATCTAGCTTTGGCCGACCAATAGTTAGCGCTAAGTATGTTTTTGCAATTTGCTTATCACGAAAGGCTCCTGTAAGCTTGACGGCGGCATCGTAGTTTTTAGCAATTAGCATCAAGCCGGAGGTGTCCTTATCTAATCTGTGCACTAATTTAAAATTACCTCCTTGGGTATTTAAGTATTTTAAAGCATCGTCTAGAGATATTTTAACCCATGTGCCACCTTGAGTGGATATTTTTTCCGGTTTATTGATTGCTAAAAAATCCTGATTTTCAAATATCAAATATTTTCCTAGTATCTTTTGACTTAAGGATACCACTGAGTTGCTAAAGTTATCTTGCTCTTCAGGACAGTATTGCTCAAAATGCAAAGGGCTGCTTACTCGATCATACTGCTTTAATCTTAGCGATGCTTCTTTGGCTTTTTGATTATTAATTTTAACCAACCCACGCCTAATCGCAATTTGAATAACCCCTTGAGTCAGATAGGGATAGCATTGCCTTAAGAATCGATCCAGTCTTATAGGAGTAGTATGGAGGTTTTGCTGCATCATGGATGAATTATCTGGTTTACTAAGTTATTAAAAGCTATACCCCTTTCTTCGAAGTTTTTAAACTGATCAAAAGATGCGCACGCTGGCGAAAGAAGTATACTACAATCTTGATTATACTCCATAGCATCACTAAAAGCTTGCGCAAATGCATCTACTAAATTATCAAACACACAAGCCTTTAAACCATACTCTGTAGCGATATCCAAAAATTCAAAACGCGCTTGACCGAAAAAATAGGCTTTTTTTATCGCCCCAAATACCTCAGTAAGAGAATTTATACCCCCAGCCTTGGGCACTCCTCCGGCCAGCCAAAAAATATTGCCCAAATATGCAAGAGCGCTAAGAGCTTGCTTGGCGGCATCAGCGTTTGTCGCCTTACTATCGTTGTAAAAACTAATTGATTTATATATACCAAGAAACTGCAGCCTATGAGCTATGCCAGGAAAACTTTCAATTTTTTGGATAATATATTTTGGCGATAGTTTGAAGTTGATTGATACTGCATATGCAATCAGGATATTGTAGAGATTATGCCTGGCGCATAATGATTTTGGTGGCGTTAATGCATAAGATTGACCAGTAATTAAATCCAACACCCGCCCTGCTTCATAGTAAATATCAGCCTTAGCGCTGCGCTCAAGACCGACTCTTATAAGCCTTGTTCCTTCAAGCTCATGTCGCAGGCTATTTAAAATAGCATCATCAATGTTTATCACCAGAGAATCTTGCAGGTCCATATTTTTAGCAATGCTAATCTTAGATCTGCTATACTCATTCATTGACGGATACCTATCCAAATGATCAGGCGTTATATTAGTTATTGCAGCAACCTTTGGCTTAAAATTTCTTAGCAAGTCCAGTTGATAAGAAGAGATCTCAAGCACGTATCCTGGAGCTTTTGGTAGCGATAAACATGGAGCGCCGTTATTCCCCCCAGCCTTAAAGCCTCTTTCTGCCAATATATGGCCCAGCAACTCTGTTGTTGTGCTTTTGCCGTTTGTGCCAGTAATACCAATAAAGCACGCCTTAAACATTAAGCAGCATAGCACCTCGATATCTGAGATAATTGGGATTTTCCCTGATGTGGCGATTTGAAATATCTCATGAAGACAAGGGTATTGCAAGGGTATTCCGGGACTGGCAATTATGTAGTCCAAAGTTTGCCAGATGCCATTATTTAGCCCCGCGATATATTTTTGGCCATATTTTGCTGCAAAAGAAGTTAGCGCGGCTTTTGAGTCATCGCAGCAAACAACAGTTTGGCTGCCAGCAGCAAGGTACTCAAAGCATGCTACTCCAGTCTTGCCAAGGCCATATATTCCTATCTTTTTATTTAAGAGATTTGCTGGACTAATTACTGTAGAGACTGTTTGCACAAAAAACGCCGCCCTTTGCTATCTATATAATTTAATTTATCGCCTTGGCTCACATCAACATAGCTTCTACTGATACAAATAGAACTTATACGAATAAAAGATATAACGCAAGCCAAGAAAAGTATACAATACCTTATCTAGCGTAAAGCTCAACAATCAAGTTAACATCAGGGTCAAATGGGTAAGGAACAGAGGCAACATCGTCAGGCTTTTTTACCAAAGTGCCACTTAAAGCATCGGCATCTAAGCTTAAATAGTCAGGAACTGCTCTTTTGACTTTTGAGGCACCTTCTGTAATAAGTGCAATTTGCTTTGAATCCTCATGCACTTGAACAACGTCGCCTGCCTTAAGTCTCATGCTGGGAATATTGGCTATTTTGCCATTAACCTTAATATGTTTATGCGACACTATTTGCCTTGCTGCAAAAATGGTCGGAGCAAGATTTAGGCGATAAACAATAGCATCTAGCCTACTTTCTAGCAAAGCTATGAAATTCATACCAGAGTTGCCTTTCATTTTATGGGCAGTATCAAACAGATTGCGAAATTGCCTTTCATTTATTCTGCCGTAATGAGCTTTTAGGCGCTGTTTGGCGCGTAAGTGAACGCCATAATCTGACGATTTTGGATTTTTTGCAGCTCCATGCTCTCCAGGGCCGTAGTTTCTTTTTACATAAGGATCCTTATGACTATCCCATATACTACATCTGAGCTTGCGGCTCGCTTTATATTTTGCTCTAAGAATTCTGGTCATTAGTTTTTGTATTTCAAGTTTTGTTTTAAGCTTTTTCTTTGATTATTTAAAATATCAAATTTCAATATCATCTACCATAAAAATACTATACTAAATCAGCAGCCAAAGCAAGATCATTTTTTAGTCTTATTTAAAGATCTTTCAGGTTTGCAATTTCAGGCTTGTAACTTCAAGCTTGCGATTTTTAGGGGATGCGTTTTTGGAAATTCTGTAATTTATCCAGGAACTCATCTAAAATTAACTTGGCAGCAACCTGATCGCCCAGACCAGCGCGTTTGCGTTTGTTAAAGCCGGTATCTAAGAGCAAATTGTTAGCCATCTTCGAAGTATAGGATTCGTCTTGCAAATAAATAGGCAACAAAAGCTTGGCGTAAAGTTGATTGGCAAAATTCAAATATAATCGCCCGTCATAATAGTCCTGATCAGGAACGCCTAAAACAAGCAGAAAAACTTCATACTGGCTAGTTAGTATTTTTATATTATCGATTAGCAGCGCCGGATTCTTGATGTTAAGTGTGCATAACGGCAGACTCATGCTCAAGTCTTTATCCGTAATGGCAATGCCGGTTTTTTTTAAGCCATAGTCAACGCTAAGGGCTTTTTTCAGCGCCCCTGATTTATGCAAATCGGCTATATTTTTAGTAATCATTAAAAACCTCTGATTCTTGGATTTTTGCAATTATTATTGGTGGCTTTTATATAATTTAAAAACTGACTTATAGAGTCAACTATATCATCATTTTTGGCATATGGAAAAGTAGTAATTTGCTGTACAACCTGATTTGTCCATACGCTTTGACTGGGCAGGAAGACCTGCTCGAGGGTAAAAAAAGGTATCACGAGGGCAAATCTTGTGATTTTGTCAACTTTTGGCTTTTGTGGAATGATGTTATAGACCTTTTCGAGCTTTAAATCCTGTATCAATGACTGCCCACTTGCCTTGTCTTCGATTAAAATAATGTCTGGTAGCCATTTTTTTGCAAGTCCTAAAACGCTATCTTTTAAGTAGGAATACTCAAGTTTCTGGCATAAAAAATCTATCATATAATACCTTGATTGATACACCCCCCAAGTTGTGCACACTGAGTAATCAGATAAGGCGCTTATTTTAATTGCAGTATCCCAACTTTGATAAATTGCCTCAAATAAGGGCATATTGTCATAGAATTTAATCTCTGCAAGCTTTAAAATGCCTTGATTTATGTCATCAGGATCTTGCCAGTACTGCGCTTTGAAATTAGCATCTCCAGTTTGGCGACGAATATGTGCCAAAACTTTTATCGGCAGTCTATGGCAATCGATAGAATCTCCTTGCTTAAAATGATAAATATTTTTCCCGGAATTAAAAATTTGATCATTATCGCAAATTGCCGGTATCCTCAACAAGTCCCAGCACATTTTTCTTGCTAAGTATCCGGACAGATCCAAACAGTGCAATCTTTGCATTGCTACTACTATTGAGCCTTCTTGTTGATCGTTCAGCCTACTAACAAAAGTTTGCTCAAACCAATTTATAGTCTTGAGGCGAAGTTTTTCCGACATGATGTGCACTGGATTATGGGGATCGTCCAAAATCAGGACGTCAGCACCCTCTCCAGTAATAGATCCGCCAACAGAAGCCGACATCCTAAAGCCAAATTTAGTAGTCATATACTTGTTTTTTTTATTGCAGCTGCTGGAGATTATCGTTCCAGGAAATAATTCTTGATACCACTGGCTTTGCATCACGGCCCTGCAATCAAGGGAGTGCTTAATGCTTAAATGCTCAGAATAACTCACAACCATAATGCGCTTATCAGGGGCAAGTCCTAAAATCCAAGCAGGCCATGCTACGCTAATACTTATCGATTTTAAGCATCTAGGAGGGATGTTGATAATGAGTCTTTTGCGTGCTTTATTAGTAATTAAATTTTCCAAATAATCGGCAACAAGATTAATGTACCAAGAGTTATTAAATTTTATGCCAGGATTAATTGTGTCAAATACCTTAAATATGAAGCTCTTAAAATCATATCGTAAAATTGCTTTTAGCAATAATTTTTGATTCATATTAATAATTACAAAATATTTATAATTATTGTAATACTAAGTTATTAGGTGACTAAGATTTTTTTAATGATTTATGCTCTTTTAGCGCAAGGATGCAAAGGCACGAAATGAGCATTGCAAATAGCATTAAAGGATAAGAAAAATTCAGCCAAGATACTCCTGTTTTTATCCAGATAAAACTAGCAATAATTGGCGTTGGCGCTGATATGAGTATCGAGCCTAAGGAATGACACAGGCTAAATGCTCTATATCTCACGCTAATAGGTAGAAAGTTCTTCAAGTATATCTGCATGGGTATGGCATAAAATGGAAACAGTATCATCTGAAGCTGAAGAAGCACAGGGTTTATACTGGAATTAACATAAATTTCTATCATGCATACTGCACATAGCAGACAAGCAGCGCTAAGGGCTATAAGAGCTTGATAAAAAAAACAAATCCTATCTGCGATATATCCTGAAATCAAAGCCCCGGCGCCATAAAGCGCAATACTAACTGGTATTAGCCAGCAGCGCGCACCAAGAATTACTATGTTATCAGCATAGCTACTCATAAAAATAACAAAAAAAGTATATATCCCACCGATGCAACCATTAATTAAAGCCGCAATAAGTAAAATGCCCCAGTTGTTATGCAAAAAATCCTTGATCAAGACTCTAGTTTTATTACTTGCAAACTCTTTTGATTCGCAAATTAAGCTTCTAGATAGCACTGCCAGTAAGCATAGAGCGGCCCCAAATGCAAAAACAACCCTTAAAGGCAGAGAATGCTTTTTGGTAAGAAAAATTACTAATGCGGCGAGCAAAACGCCAATTTGCGTAGCGCAAGAAACCAAGGCGTTGGCAAAGTTCATATTTGAAGAGCGAAATTGCTCGCTCATGTAAATCCTGATGCCATCGGTTTGGCCAGTTAGACTTGCAAGTACTAACACTCTGCTAATGACTAAAGTTGCCACAGCTCCATAGCCGATTTTTTCAAATGACGGTATTAACGACACTAGAATCATTGCAATGCTTGAGAAAAAGCAGGTTAATTTTAACGCTTTTGATCTGCCCTCTACGTCGCCTATTGTGCCAAATATGATCGAGGCAAGTGGGCGAACTAATACCGCAAGACCCAAAGCAATGAATAAATAGACGATCCCAAATTTTGTTTCTGGAAAGAACTCCTCGGCTAAAAAATCTGCCATCAAGCCAAAAGACGCATAGTTATAGTAATGCGAGATAGTGCAAAGCAAGGTAACTAATATGGGCAAAATCGGCTTATTTAAATAACTTGAGTTTGTTGACATTAGTGCTGAAAAAAAATTTAGGATTTATGGCGTAGTAATATGGTTTTGTCTATATGTTTTTAAGGAAATGGTATCACAGATTCTCTGATTTGACAAAGTTTCTGTGAAAATATCTCTTTGAAGGCTTTTGCTGAAGATATCTTAACTACAAGGCAAAAGCGCCATTTAAGTAACATTAGTATATTTTTATTATCAATATTCTTTATGTATATTGCGATTTTACAAAGATAGTGCTTTAATTAAAAATAAAAGAGTATCAATGTATGCCAAAGATATTTACACTAGGGGACATAATATCAGAAATATCATCAGAAATAACACTAAGGAAGGAGGAGTATTCTATTATCACAGAATACTCTGAAGATTTGGTAAAGAATAAGATAACAGCGCAGCAGGCATTAGAAGGATGCGATGCGCTTATTCTTAGCTCACCTGAGAAACAGCAGGATAAAAATAACGACCTTCTGAAGTATAAAGAGTTTTTTGAGGCGGCTAAAAAAATGGGCATACCTATTCTGGGTACTCGTAAGGGGAAGGTCTTTGTTGAATGTCTTGAGCAGCTCGATAAGAAAAAGGATGATTATTATTTTCGTGATATTGATGCCAGAATTGAGAAATACAATAAGCTGTCATACGAAGACAAACGCGCTCCAGTGTACTCAAATATAATAGACCACAAAGGTCAACTGATGAAAAATACTTCTGAAGTCGATATAAAAGGTTTTTTGAGGCTGGTCGAACATCAACAACGCCAAAAGGAAATAATAGCCGCAGGAAAATCTGCGCTTCAAAAGGCCGATAAAGTAGGAGAAGATGGTAAGCAAGCTAAAAATACTGACCCTATATCTCCAATTAAACATAGCAATAGTATAGGAGGCATTAAGCCAACATCAGGCAATAAAGAGAAAGACATTAAGCAATTTGCTGATGAGGCAGTACAAAAGGAATTACAAGAGAAAGTAGCTAGATTGGAAGAATCTTCAAACGCAAAACTCAAAAAACAAAATTCCCGCGCAAGAGATAAAACGTTCGGATCTTTAGAGGCTAAATATAAGAATACGAAGAAAAAAGAGCAAAAAGACTTGATCAAAAAGGCCTACCATTCAACGGCTCACAATCCAACAACCAATACAAAATATGTTTTCGAGCCAATAAAAGGGGCTATAGAAGAAGGCTATGAAGCACAAAGTTTTGCCGCTGTAAGCAAAATGGCTATTGTCGGTTATCTTGAGAAGAATCAAGAAATACAAACCATGCAAGATCTTGAAATCAAATCAGAAACCCTCCCTTATAGCCAATTTGATCGATTTTTTTCAAAGCAATCGAAGCAACTATTTAGAACAGAAAACGCAGTTAACAGAGATAAAAAAATTCAATACGCTCAGGACATGTCCTACGCCGATGCTGTTACTTTTGGCGATGCAGCAGACGAGAAAAAATTTTTTGATAATCTGTCATCCAAAAAAGACTTCACTGAAAGTCTAAAAAATATTGATGATCTTTGGGGCGAAGCCAAACAAGGGGCGGAAAAATTTCTAGCAGATAAGGATGGTTTAGTGATAGCTGGCACTAATACTGATTCAGCAGATAGGATATTAGCTACACAAGCATTAATTCATGTTGCTCGAGAGAAAAAAATACCCCTATTAGGCCTTGAAAAAGGCCATCAACTTCTGGAAAATTTAAGCGAACTTAGCGATAAAGAAAGCAAGAATAGAGTAAGACAATGCATCGAGGAGGCTAAGGATATCAGCAAATCGTGGGAAAGAGCATCAAAATGGGCGACTGAAGCGACAGTAGATGAGAAAAGCGACAGGGTTGAAGACGGTCCGCTAAATAATAAGTCCGAAAGAAATGTTGCCTTAAAGGATTTTTTGACCACCTCTCAAGACGTTGCAAACAAAAGACTAGAGAGAGAGCTCAAAAATTTAGATATGAGTAATATAATAAAGGTAGATAACGGCAGGCAACAACATGCTGTGGGCGCAAATTCGCAGCAAAGAACCAACCAAAATAATATATTGCAGAGGTAGTCAATATGAAAAACAATACAGCAACAAGGATTGCAAATGAGGCTGGAGCAATCGATGATTCGGCTATAAAAGAGACTATTACAAAAAAATTCAAAAATAATGCCATGATATAGTAAATTAGGTTGTAATAGAGAATTGAAAG
>CAMCJU010000006.1 GCA_945875085.1 Candidatus Phycorickettsia trachydisci | reverse complement strand
AATCAAGAAGCCAATTTGCTTGGCAGATGCCCCAAGGAGGGATTGATATAGGCGAAACACCCAGCAAAGCAGCGCTCAGAGAAATGCATGAAGAAATAGGCTCGAGCAAAGGAGAAATTATTGCAGAAAGCGCCAATTGGTATTGTTACGATTTGCCAAAAAAAACTATACCAAAGATGTGGAATGGGCAATACAGAGGACAAAAACAAAAATGGTTTTTAATTAAATTCTTAGGCCTAGATTCAGAAATCAACATTCAAACCGAGCGGCCCGAATTCTTAAACTGGAAATGGATCAAGCCACAGCAACTTTCAAGCGCGGTCATTCCATTTAAAAAATGCTTATACGATTCAGTATTCAAGGAATTCAAACACTTATTACTATATTAAAAAATCATCAGTGTCTACATCAAAAGAGTTATTATCTCATGCGGCAGCACTCTTGAAAAAAGCAGGTATCGAGGACCCCTTGCTTGAAGCCAGGATGTTATTGCAACATACCCTTGGCATTAGTATTGAAGAATTTATCACCTACCAAAAGCCGATAAACCGCACAGCGCAGAAGAAATTTGAAAAATTAATAGCCAAACGCCAAAAACATCTACCAATAGCTTACATAATAAACTCAAGCCAATTTTATAACCTAGAATTTTATATAACGCCACAAATATTAATTCCAAGAAGCGACTCAGAGGCTTTGATTGAAGCAGTAACCAGCAATTATCAAAAAAATCAAGCTCTAAAAATTCTTGATCTAGGCACAGGTAGCGGCTGCCTGATATTGACTCTGCTAAAGCACTTTACAAACGCTAAGGGCATTGCAGTTGACATCAGCAAAAAAGCCCTCAAAATAGCCTCTAAAAACGCCCATCTGCACCAATTGCAAAACAGAGTAGAATTTGTTCATAGCAACTGGTTTAGCAATATTGATGAAAAGCAAATTTTCGACACAATCATTTCAAATCCACCTTATGTAGGAAAAAATGAAACAAGCTATTTGAGCCAAGAAACATTCTTTGAGCCGCCTTTGGCGCTTTTTGCTAAAAATAATGGCCTGGCATGTTATGAAAAAATCGCCAAAATGACTCAAAAACATTTGATAGCAAATGGTAGAATTTACCTAGAAATAGGCTTTAAACAAAGAGTTAGCGTGGAAAATATTTTTACAAATAACGGATTTAGCTGTAAAAACGCCTACAAAGACTTAAATAATCATGACAGATGCCTTGAATTTGCAAAACATACAAATTAATAACAGCTGCTAGATGATCTTTCAATGATTTTTTTCAATAACCATATCTACCTACGACAATACTGGCATTAGTTCCCCCAAAACCGAAAGAATTACTCATGGCAATGGAGATATCAAGCTCTTTAGCCTTATTAGGAACTAAGTCTATTACCACATCAGGCTCAGGACTATCAAGATTAATAGTCGGTGGGGCCAGGCTATTTTGCATAGCAAGTATTGTAAATATAATCTCAACACTTCCGGCAGCCCCAAGCAAATGACCCGTGCAAGACTTAGTAGAGGACATCATAATCCTAGGATTTGCTTCATGAAACAAACTTTGCACCGCAAGTAACTCTATCTTATCCCCCATCTTAGTAGATGTTCCATGAGCATTAATGTAATCAACATCCCTAGCATTAACAGATGCATCTTTTAAAGCCAGGGTCATTGCCGCTATTGCCCCCTTCCCTTCGGGATGAGGCGAAGTAATATGGTACGCATCTGCAGACATGCCATATCCTAAAATCTCACCATAAATCTGCGCCCCACGCCTTTTAGCGTGCTCTAGCTCTTCTAGCACAACGACCCCAGATCCTTCGGATATTACAAAACCATCACGATCTAAGTCCCATGGCCTGGATGCTCTTTTTGGCTCTATATTGAATCTTGTAGACAAAGCTTTGGCAGAAGAAAAGCCTAAAACTCCTATCGGCGTTATGGCAGCCTCGCTGGAGCCTGCAATCATAATATCAGCATCGCCATATTTGATAATTCTAGCCCCATCGCCAATAGCGTGAGCCCCTGTAGTACAGGCCGTTACAACAGAATGATTCGGACCAGAAAAACCATACTTTATAGCAACGTGACCAGAAGTTAAATTTATTAATGATGATGGTATAAAAAACGGACTGATTTTAGAGCCATCCTTATGGAAAGAAACTGAAGTATTTTCAATAGCATTCAAGCCCCCTATCCCCGAACCAATGATCACCCCAGTTCTAGAGAGCATTTCTGGACTTTGATAATCCATAATCCCAGAGTGACTAATGGCTTGATTTGCAGCAATCAGACCATATTGGATGAAAAGATCCATTTTTTTTATCTCTCGCGCGTCGAGATAATCAGCAACTCTAAAATCTTCTGGCAAAGATCCTGCGATCTTAGAAACAAAATTAGTAGTGTCAAAATAAGGAATTTGCCTAATTCCACTTATTCCAGCAACAACATTATCCCAAGAGCTTTTGAATGTAGCCCCTAGAGGCGAGACCATTCCAAAGCCAGTGACTACAACTCTCCTCATTACTAGCCTTTATTTTGCGTTTATTAAGATGCAATATTTAAATGATTAGAGTCATTCTTAATGCGCTCTATATAGTCGACTATATCTTTTACGGCAGCTATTTTACTTGACTCCTCATCTGTAACCTCAATATCAAAGGCATCTTCGATAGCCAAAATTAATTCAACTGTATCAAGACTATCGGCCGCCAAATCAGAGATAAAATTAGCCTCAAGAGTAACCTCCCCAGGAGCTCGGTTTAAATTTTCTTCAGTTATCTTAATAACCTTCTCTTCAATCTCAGCTCTAGACATCTTTAATAAAATTTCAAAAGAAGATGGTTGTAAATTGTTATCGCTCATAATTATATTTTTATTGTTTTTTTGTTGTTTATATACACTATAATCTATTTAACATAAATATGCCAATAATACTAGTGCAATTTTATACCATTAACATTCCACCATTAACATGGATTGTGTTTCCCGTAATATAAGCAGCAGCATCGCTAGCTAAAAAAGCTACGGCACTTGCCACATCGTCAGGAATTCCAAGACGTTTTGCTGGAATCTTTTTAGAAATAGCATCCTTTTGATCTTGCGTTAACTTATCAGTCATATTAGACTCGATAAACCCCGGAGCTACACAATTTATAGTTATTCCACGCTCAGCAAATTCCCCGGCAATAGATTTGGACATCGCAACCAGCCCGGCCTTTGAAGCGCAGTAATTAGCCTGACCAGGATTGCCGCTAAAACCAACTACAGAAGATATGTTGATAATACGACCATAGCGTTTTTTCATCATCTTTTTAACAGCAGCCTTGTTCAAAACAAAGCTAGAGGTCAAATTAATACGCAAAACCCTCTCAAATGATTCAACAGACATACGAACGCTCAATGCATCGTCAGTAATGCCCGCATTACACACTAGTATATCGATTTGATCAACCTGGCTTACCAACTCTTCGCAAGCCTGAAAATGGCTCAAATCACATCGACTGACTTGGCAACGCTCATTACCTAAAGACTGCGCAAGCTCGTCAAGTTTGTCCTGCCTCGTCCCGCTAATAACCAGGTTTGCCCCAAGCAAATGCAATAATTTACTACAGCTCCAACCTATCGAACCTGTAGCCCCTGTTATTAAAGCTGTTCTTCCTTTAAGATCTATCATTTTTACTATTCCTCTACTGATACTTCTGATTCAAAAGCAACTGCCGCTGCTATACTTTCATTGCTACTATAGTGCTGACGAATCTTCTGCTCTATCTCCTGAGCAATTGCAGGATTTTCTCGTAAATATTTTTTCACATTCTCACGACCTTGCCCAATTCTATTAGTATTATAAGAAAACCAAGCGCCCGCTTTATCAATTATATTAAATTTAGTTCCCAAATCAATAATCTCCCCCTCTTTTGAAATTCCGCTACCATACATAATATCAAAATCAACAACCCTAAATGGAGGAGCAACTTTATTCTTGACAATTTTAACTCTAGTCTGATTGCCGACAATATCCTCCTTTTCTTTAATAGTGCCAGTTTTTCTTATATCAATCCGCACAGAAGCATAAAATTTTAGCGCATGACCACCAGTAGTTGTTTCAGGATTGCCAAACATCACTCCTATTTTCATTCTAATTTGGTTAATAAAAATTACCATACAATTAGTTCTGGATATAGAAGCGGTAAGTTTGCGCAAGGCTTGCGACATTAATCTTGCTTGCAGGCCCATATGGGAGTCACCCATATCGCCTTCTATTTCAGCCTTAGGAACCAATGCAGCAACGCTATCTATCACGATCAAATCAACAGAGCCAGATCTAACTAAACTATCTGCAATGCCAAGTGCCTGCTCACCTGTATCAGGTTGAGATATAAGCAATTTGTCGATATCAACACCAAGCTTTTTAGCATAGCTAGGATCAAGAGCATGTTCAGCATCAATAAAAACACAAGTCCCACCTTTCTTCTGAGCCTCGGCAATTACATGCAAAGTTATTGTTGTTTTGCCAGAACTCTCCGGGCCATAAATTTCAACGATTCTACCCATTGGCAAACCACCAACCCCCAGGGCCAAATCAAGGCCTATTGAGCCAGTAGAAATCGTAGCCACATCCACCGCAGGCTTTTGTCCCAAGCGCATTAGGGAGCCTTTGCCAAAGTCCTTTTCAATTTGACTTAAAGTTGCAGCAAATGCTTGCTCTTTATCGTTAGCTTTACTCATAGTTATTTATAATTATATTGTTCAATTTTAGTCATACCCCCCATATAACTCACAAGACAATCAGGTATTTGCACCGAGCCATCTGAATTTTGATAATTTTCAGCTATGGCGGCAATAACCCGCCCTATAGGCAGGGCGGAGCCATTTAAAGTATGGACAAAAGTAGTCTCAAGTTGATTAAATTCTTTGTATCTTGCTTTCATTCTTCTTGATTGAAAATCTTTGCAATTCGAGCAACTAGAAACCTCTCTATATTGCTTTTGCGCTGGCATCCAGACTTCTATATCGTATGTTTTGCTAGATTGAAAGCCAGTATCACCAGAACATAATAACATAACCCTATATGGCAAATCCAGCTTTTTTAAAATATCTTCTGCTGCTGAAATTATATAATCCAACTCCTGATCCGATTCATCAGGAGTTGTAATGCTAACAAGCTCAACTTTAGAAAATTGGTGCATTCTAATTAACCCCTTAGTATCCCTGCCCGCACTTCCAGCTTCAGATCTAAAGCAAGGAGTATGGGCGGTCATGCGCAAAGGCAAACTATGGCGCGCTAATATCTGACCAGCAACCATATTGGTCAAAGGCACTTCGGCAGTAGGAATCAGGCGAAAGCCATCTTCTACTGCAAATGAGTCAGCAGCAAATTTAGGAAGCAACCCGACATTATACATCGCTTGGTCCCTAACTAAATAAGGAGGCGAAAGCTCAGTAAACCCCAAAACTTTAGTATGATGATCGAGCATCATTTGAGCTAGCTTTCTTTCAAGCTCAGCAAGAGGGCCAATTGCGCTGGCAAACCTACTGCCAGAAATATTTGCTGTATTTTTAAAATCCAAAACTGCTAAATTTTGCAAAACATCCAAATGATCAGCTAGATCAGCTTTTTGACTTGGAACCCCCCAAGTTCTAACAAGCGAATTTGCCGACTCATCCAGGCCAAAAGGAACATCTTGCTGCAAAATATTTGGCAAATTCTCAAGCATAGAATCTTGCTTGCGCATCTCTTCTAATTGGTTGTTTAATTCTTGAATTTTCTCATTAATATGCTGAGCCTCTTGGCGCAAAGCTTGAAACTCTGGGCTTGCTTTATCCTTAATAAGGGCAAGGGCTGCTGCCTTTTGATTTCGAGCAGATTGCGCCTGCTGCATCAAGCCGATAAGCTCTCTTCTAGCTTTATCTAGCTGTAAAATTTTCTCAGCCATAGGCTCTTGGCCCCTAAGATGCAAATTATCATCCAGCTTCTGTGGATTTTCTCGTATCCATTTAATATCAATCATTTTTATCTTTGAAGTTGGTTAATATTCCTACAAACTAATATTGCAACCTCATATAACAAGCACATCGGCAAAGCCAGGGCCACTTGCGTCAGAACGTCTGGCGGAGTCAAAAATGCAGCTAAAATAAAATTGATCACAATAGCAATTCGCCTTTTTTTGATCATACCCTGAAGACTAACGATTTTCAACAAAAATAGCATTATTAATATTATCGGCAACTCAAAAGCAGCCCCGAAAGAAAGCATTAACTTTATTATTAAATCAAAATATTGACTAATTTTTGCCTCAAAAGTTATTGGAACATCCTTAATAAAGCCAAATTCTAAAAAAAAACTCCAAGCTAATGGCATTATCAAAAAATATACAAAAAAGCAAGCTGACATAAAAAGCATTGGGGCCAAAATAAACAAAACCTTAGCTATTGCTTTTTCAAAATTATACAGACCAGGAGCTACAAAAGCATAAACCTGATAGCTGATAAATGGTATCGTAATTATCAGCGCGCTGAATAACGAGAGTTGCAAATAAGCTAAAAAAGCCTCCGGCAGAGCGGTGTAAATTATTTTTACAGAACCACCCTGGATTCTCATCAAAGGCTTTATTAAAACATGCGCGCAAGACTCTCTGAGCAAATAGCTGCCAATAAAAGCTAGTAGAAAAAAAAATATTACACAAAGTAGTCTTTTTTTGAGCTCTAAAAAATGCTCCCTATAAGCATTAGCCTTTAAATCAGTCATAGTCCAGCCACTTATCTAACTCACTATCCAGGCTCTGATCAATTTCCCGACTTTCTTCTTCAGATTTTCTTGGCCCTTTAGAAGGAATATGCGCGGGCATCTGCAGGTCAGTTTTTTTCAGCAGGTTTATTACGCAAGGATATTGCAGACTTAATGCTAAAAAATCACTCATGAAGGGAAAGCTGCTGGAATTTTTTAGCCACCGAGGATAGTTGTCATGCTTGGCAGCGCTAATGACATTATATAAATTTCGATAATCCTGCAAGGCTTTTGGAGCGGCAACAAAAGCAGCAACAACAAAAACCAATAAACTTAAAAATAAACCGTTAAAGATGCCAAGTAAAGAGCCAATAGATTTATCAATCATCCCTCCACACATCGGCTTTATTACCAGCTTAATTTTACTAAAAAACACTGAGCATAAAATCAAACTAATAATGTAAGAAATACAACTAGCAAGGCCAAAAGCTATTGTCTGGGATTCAACATATTCTTCGACTACTGCCTGAGAGGCTGGAAACAAAACAAAGCTCAGTAAAATAGAAAAAACAAAGCTAATATTTCCAAGCAGCAAACGCACCGCTCCTTGGCGCAAGCCGGAGAAAAAACAGGCCATAATAACGCTGGAAACAACAACATCGTATAAATTCAACATACTTTAAGTAAAATCTGATCTGTAACTATATAATCCATCTTAACATCATAGCAATTGCTAGGTAACTTAACAACGAGATTATCATGGAAACACACCCCTATTTTTACAACATTCTTACCATAAGAAAAAAAATATTTATCATAAAAACCATGCCCATATCCTAATCTAAATCCCTGCTGATCAAAAGCTATCCCAGGGACCAAAATAATATCAGGAACAACAAGGCAAAAATTAATCGGCTCTAAAATAGAAAATTTAGCGACTTTTAAATTATCAAATGGCCGATATTGGCAAAAAAACATTTCATTCTTATCATAATCGACCTTAGATAATGCCAGATTTTTATCAATAATAAGTCCTAAAAGACCGCTAATATCAGGCTCTTGATTAATTGGATAATATATTCCTACCGTATTAATACTTCTGCTTTGAATAATCTTAAACAACTTAGATACTATCGACGACTCTTTAACAACACTGCGATTAATTTTTTGCAGCTTGAATTTACTTCTAATGCGCTCTTTTAATTTCACTTAAATGCTATACCCTTTAAATAATAAATACTTGATTGATGAAAGATTCATTATATTATAAAATATTTATTTGAAAAACGCTCCTTGTATCTTAATAAAAATGTTATGAAAAATTTATACCACATATTACATAAATCTCCAGCTTTCCTGCCAGAAGAAATGGAAATTGAATACGAAGAATTAGCAAAAAGGCTTTTAAAATCTGGATTAGTCAGGATTGATACCGGCTCTTGCTGTAATTTTATAAATTTCCTTGACCCTGAAATCGGCAGCAACATAACTATCAGCAAAGAGCAGCTAAGCCCCGCTTTAATTAAAAAAACCAGGGAAAGACTCGTAAAAATATATTCACGCAGATTCCAGGGCAATAATCTTGAAAAAAAAGTAAGCAAGGTCATAACCTACTTTAAAGCACAAATGAGCAAAAATGTAGCGCTAGATACTCAGCTCATGTTAAAGTTAATTCGCGTGTTGGCCGGAGCTACTCATCCAATAGTATTAAGATGGATCTTGATAGAGGAAGTTGAAATTTTTATTTCTTATGCCTATAACATAGGCGACGTAATGGATGTTGTAACATGGCGCCAAGCTGGACAAAATAGCGGCATGCAAAGTACAGATGGAAAAAATGCAGCTGTATTTGTCTCATGCGGTGGAGACCCATTTGCCGCTACAGATAAAAACCACCCAACATACGGAGACGGCTGGCCAGCTCTTGCTCGAATACAAATTATCGCAGGGCAAGAACTAGGACATTACTCAGACATTAAAAGAAATGATTATGGTCAGCAGATAACTAGACATTCTGCTAATTTTTCTGCGACTATGGCAACTAGTCATGTCAAATTAGCCAGAAAACAAGATATTCAAAAAAGTATAGCAACGCATAAAAAATTAATTCAATGCGGCCTAAATGAGTTAATAAAAAACGAGCAATCTTTAAAGTTTTATCGAAAAAATAAAATATCCGGCATGAAGGTATTTTGGCTGCGCCTAAAACTGCACCTGCAAACTCGCCTATTTATTGCAAAAACCCAAAAACTCCAGCTGGAATTTGTCACAATATTTAAAAACGAAGTCTACATAGCAAGTATGCTACAGGGCATGATCTATGATATGCAATTTAACCTAACCCCACAAGCAGATGTATACACTAAAGCTGACAAAGATCACGACGAAGCCATCAAATGCGTCGAGGCCCTTGCCAGAGTGCCTCAGCAAGTGATGAAATGGGGATATGTAACTACTAAAAGACTAATGCCAGGATTATATCAGGTATACTATGGCCAAGTTATCCCATCCCTGATAGAAGTATATGAAAAAGTAACCGCAGAAAAATATTGGCGCAATTACAGCAAGCCCAAAACAAGCTTGATATATAAAGTCAAAAAACTTTTTAGCAAAAATAAGCTAAAGTCAGTGCGCGACCTGGAGGACTGATGCTTTAACTAATGTGAATAAACTTGTTGAATCTACGACAAAATTCTGCCGGATTCTGCAAAGGCTCATTTTCAATCACGCACGCTTGATCGTATATCAAGTTCACAAGATCCAGAGTATTCTCGTCAGCAGCCCCTTGAGCAACATCGCTTAGTATCTTCCTCATAAGGCCATGAGACGGGTTGATTTCTAAAATTTTCGCAGACATGGCGCTTAATTGCTTTTGCTCCATTAAAAACCTCTCCATCCTTATGTCTAAAGCTCCCTCAGCAACAACAAGACACGCTGGGATAGATTCAAGCTTTTTAGAAATTTTAATATCCTTAACCAAATCTCCTAGCACTGATTTAAAATATTCTATCAAGTTGCCATACTTATCACCCTCCTGATCAGCACTAGGCGCAGCGTCATCGCCTTGAAATTGCTCAAGATCGATATTGCTTCTTGTTACTGATTTAATACTAAAATCCTTATAGAGATTAAGGACGTTGACCCAAAAATCATCTACAGTATCGGTAAAGAGCAATACATCTATGTTTTGCTTTTTAAATCCTTCAATTTGCGGACTGGTTTGTAGCTTTTCTGGATTATCGCCACTTATATAATATATATCCTTTTGCTGATGTGCGAAATCTGCAACATACTCTTGTAGAGTAATCATTTTATTTTTTAATGCACTGCGAAACAAACAGATGTCAAGAAGCTTTTCAGCCTCTAAGTTAGCCTCGCATAACCCCTCCTTGATTGCTGAGCCAAAATTTTGCCAGAATTGCTCGTAATTTTCACGCTCATTATCTTTTTGCTTAGTCAGCTCGCCAAGGATGCGATTGACAATAGTAGCTCTGATTTTTTCTACCACCGGATTATGCTGTAGCGTTTCTCTGCTGATGTTTAGCGGCAAACTATCACAATCAACCACGCCCCGCAAAAATCGCATATAACGAGGCACAAGCTCGATATTTTCATCAGTAATAAAAACCTTCTTAATATAAAGCTTTACACGTCTTTTTCTGTCTGGATGAAATAAATCAAAAGTCTTCTCTCCTGGAATAAATAACAAGTTTGTAAACTCAATAGCGCCCTCGTTTTTATTATGCAAAATCATCCAAGGCTCATCAGCAGAATAAGATGTGCTTTTATAAAATTCCTGGTACTGACTTGCTGAAATTTCAGATTTATTACGGGTCCATATGGCAAAAGAAGCATTTACCTGGTTTTCTATATCATCTTGAATGAAATATATAGGTATTGAGATATGATCGGAATAAGTTTTGATTATATGCTTTAATCTGAAGTGATCTAAATAATCATCCTCCTGATCCTTGATGCGCATAATTACATCTGTGCCGCGATAGTCTTTTTGCCCCTCTTCAACGCAGTACTGACCAAGACCATCTGAAGTCCAAATATAGGACTTATCCTGCCCAGCTTTACGCGAAACCACTCTAACGCTATCGGCAACCATGTAGGATGAATAAAAACCAACCCCAAATTGACCAATTAAAGAGGTGTCTTTTTTAGCATCTCCCGTCAAAGCCTGCGCAAAACCCTGGGTCCCAGATTTAGCAATCGTGCCCAAATGGTTAATTAAATCATCCTTATCCATCCCAATACCATTATCTGAGATGATGAGCTCGCGCTTTTCCTTATCGAGCTTAACAGTAATCTTAAAATTTGGATCATCTTTAATCAGCTCTGAATTCGAAATGGCTAGATACCTAAGCTTATCGCAAGCGTCTGACGCGTTGGAAATTATCTCACGCATAAAAATTTCTTTATTGGTGTATAAAGAATGAATCATTAAATTCAGCACCTTTCCTACTTCTGCATCAAATTTTCTTGTCTCTGGATTCATATTTTAAAGTATAGTTAGTTGCTTAAATTTGATATAGTTATGTAATGCGATTTTTAAATAGTCATATGCAATTTTTTTTATCGCAACTGATTTATATTGGCTTGTAAAGCCACAAATAATACTAATATCAGAACGTTTTATTTTAAAGCTTTTACTAAGAAGATCAAGTAATGCCTCATTAGCCTTACCGTCAATCTTTGGGGCACGAACTTTCACTTTTAAATAATACTTTTGATTTATTTCAAGGTAATCTTCAATTAAGTCTTGTTTGGATGAGGGCTTTAGTTTAATGTTAAGCACAGCTACGCTATTTTTAATATCATACCTAAAATACTGATGCATATAATATTGCTATTGTTTTTTTTATTATTTTCCAATATATCATACGCAGTGATTGATTATGCAATGATTCAATCACTTAAATGCTCGCGTCTTTTTTCGACATTTGAAAAAAAAATATCAAATCCCGCGCGATACCCTGCATTCTATATCGCTACAAGAGACTGGAAAATCTCACCCGGAACACAAAAAGATGATCGTATGGCCCTGGACAGTGAACTCAGAAGGTCGTGCTTTTTATTTTGACACAAAGGCTGATGCTGCTTATTTTGTCAAAATGGAACTCAAAAAAGGCAAAAAGAATATGGATTTAGGTTGCATGCAAATTAACTGGATGTACCATGGACATAATTTTAGATCCGTAGAACATGCATTTGAGCCCCGCATCAATGTGCATTTTAGCGCGATGTTCCTTAAAAAGAAATTCGAGCAAACTGGTAATTGGCATAAGGCAATAGCCCACTACCACTCAGCGACGCCAAAGTTAGGGGAAAAATACAGTCAATCAGTTTTTAAAATAGCTGGCAATTTGGATGAAAATAAAAAAGCCATAGTCCAGTACTATACTAATAAAAACATACGTCATAAAAGGTCAAGAATAAATTAAATGCCTTGACTTAAATTTGTTTTAGGATACAATTTATTAGGTAGATTAATTGATTTGCAAATTGATTTGTAAAATGGGCCTGTAGCTCAGTTGGTTAGAGCACACGCCTGATAAGCGTGAGGTCGGAAGTTCAAGTCTTCTCGGGCCCACCATTATATTACTCCTGCTTGAGTTGAAAAATTCACTTAAAAAGTCCACTTAAAAATTTATTCCAAACAAAATTACCCTTGAAACGCTACCTCTCAAATATCCTGGACTATATCTTGCCGCCTAAATGCCTATCTTGCGACGAAGCAGTAGTAGCAGAATTCTCATTTTACCCAAGTTGCTGGAATAAGCTCAACTTTATTACTAAACCTTTTTGCCAGATTTGCGGCAGAAGTTTGGCATTTAGCGTTTTAGATCCCTGTTGTTTGAAATGCCTGCAAAAACCTCCATTATACGATTTAGCAAGAGCAGCACTCCAATTCGACGATACCAGCAAAAAACTAATCCATAATCTTAAATACTACGACAAAACAATTCTGGCCAAAGCTTTTGCCAAAATAATTTTCAATACTTACAAAGAAGAAATAGCAACTTTTGACCTGATATTGCCTGTGCCAATGCATAGATTTAAAAGAATGCTCAGGTTTTACAATCAAGCTTTTATTCTTGCAAAAGCGCTAGCAACGATTGCGCAAAAACCCATTCTGCCAGATGTTCTCCTAAAAATAAAGTGGAGCAAACCGCAGGCCTGGCTATCGCGCAAAGAGCGTGAAAATAATCTGAAAAACAGCTTTGCTATTAAAAATAGCGCCAAAATTCAAGGCAAAAAAACTATTTTAGTAGATGACGTGCTAACAACAGGCAGTACGGCAAAAATATGCGCACATGAGCTAAAAAAATATGCAGCCAAAGTTTTTGTGCTTTGCATAGCATTTACTTAAAAAAAACCTAGATAATCCTTCTTGACTAATCGCTCTCTTTAATTAAATACCTACCTAAGTCATCATTCCATATATTATTACCATCGATAACAGGGCGCAGTAAAATCACCAACTCAGTCTTCGTAATATGATCTCCCTTACTGCCAAAAGCTTTAAGAATTTTATTCAAAAAGGAATTGTTGGTACGCAAATTGGCTCTGTTCATTTCCACGTCGCTTTGCATCAACCCACCAATGATGACTATCTCCCCACTGATTGCCCTAACTACGGTATCAGCTTCGCGGCTTTTAATTACCGCCAAGGGAAGAGTTGATGTCTTGTCATCGACAGTTATAGTCTTGTCCATCTCGTCAACGCTGGTAATAGTAGGATGTATGTGCAAAATCACTTCCCGCTCATTAAGAATACTTGCAGTAGCATCCAGTGCCAAACCAGAAAAAATTGGCGTAAGATTAATATTAGATTTAATTATATCCTTTCCTGAATTAGCGCTATATGACGAAGAAGATGAGGAGCTACTAGAGACATTAGTAAGATAATACCCATCCTGACCAAATTTTATTACCCCTCTTTGATTATTCAATATCGAAATCCGTGGAGAAGATAGCACCGAAATATGCCCTTGATTTGCTAGAGCTGTAATTATTGGATTAAAGCTACTTTTATTGCCTGCTTTTATCGTCACAAGACCAACGCCATCTGAAGATTTGCCTGACTGAGAAACCTTAAAGGCACCATCTAGTACGTTCCAATTTATACCAGAGCTAAATTCATCCCTTAGAGTTATTTCAAGGATTCTAGCCTCAATACTAACCTGCTTAAGACAATTTTCATTAATCTTATCAATGAATTTTTTAATGTTTTTTAACGTCCTTGGATAGCTATTGACCACAATTACTCCACTTTCTTGATATACACTAAAGCTAGAACCGACGTCCTTAGGATCGTTAAAATTAATTAAATTTTGAATATTTTTAGTAACGTTCGTCCAAAAATTATCTGCAGTCTTGGTTTCAATATAAGAATTTTTGTCTGAACTAGCGCTTCCAGCTGACAGAGGAGATGCATCAAAGCTCCTACTTTGCACAGTAAGCTGAGAAGATCCTTCACGCAATAAGTTATGATAATTTAAATTAAAAAATTGCGTTCTAAGAGAGTTAATGTACATGCTGTAGCCAGAATGAGTCTTTTGAAAACCAATGTTATACAAATCAGTCAATTCGCCCAACAATTGCTCCAAACATACATTTGAATGATTGAAGGAAATTTTTAGATCACTTTTTTGGCTCAAATTGATCTCTACTCCATAGACCTTTGACAATAGAACTGGCAACAAATCGACGGGAAGATCTTTAGAGTAAATAGCTGCGCCAAGGCAAATCTTATCAGTAGGCTGCGGATCAAAGTTTAAATCTGGCAACAAGTCATCATCTAATTTATTTATTTCTGTAATATTTTTATTATATTGATGAGCAAATTTAGAGTTGCTGCAGCCTGCTAGCAATAAGATTGATGATATTATTATGCTCGTGTATATACGCATTTTTTTATAATTTATATTTACTTAAAGATTAGAACCTCTTGGGTAAACCCATCATAATATGACTCCGCTTTAATTTAAATGGTTTTGCTACTTGTGGATTAATAAAATGCTGGGATGTGTAATTATTGCAATTTTAAGTTGAGGCTAAGTTGAGATTAAGTCTTGATAATGGAAAGATAATTTAAAAAGAAGTTATGAAAGCAAGGCCCTGAGTAGAAGATGCCTTTATGTAGCTTATCTAGCTATGAAGCTAGTCAAGCTAAAGACATCTCTTTAGGGGCCATCCCCTTGAAGAAAATATCCTTGAGGAAATCTTCTTCAAGGAAATTTGTCGTTGGCGCGGTAAAAATTAAGATTGGCTAAATACCCTTGAAAAAGGGGAAGCTTTAGCAACTTATGGCTTCCACTCATTATCCATAAGTGCTTTAGTGATGTATTTACAGTTTCCTAAATATTCATTATCACTATAATCAGCAATAAGTGATCTAGTACCACTGGAAGTTTCTACTTGCCCTACGAAGCCCTTAACTCCGGCATCGGCATCTGTCAAGCACTCCCATGAACCAATCGAGATGTCGCCAGCAGCCACAACCGGCACAAGTAGTATCCTTTTGCCCAATAGACCTTCAAATATATTAACTTTTGTGCCGTTGTCGGTCCTAGCACCTGCGCCACTGTCGACAAACTGGATTTGCACGTTTCTAGAATTCGTAATATTTAACGTCTTCAAGTAAAAGGAAGCAGTAGCGTTTACAATCAGATCTTTAGCAACTGATGAGCTAACGGCGCTATAAGGCATATTATTTGTAGTACTATTTCGATATAAGGTATTAGCCTCTCCTACTGCAAAACTAATGTGAGTATCGATCAAGTTTAGAGTAGTTCTAGCGGCATTGCTGTCACTCTCCGATAACTTACTTGCAGAAAGAGCATAAGTATTTTGAGCCATGGTTAAAGCAAAAGTTGTTAATGCAAGTTT
>CAMCJU010000005.1 GCA_945875085.1 Candidatus Phycorickettsia trachydisci | reverse complement strand
TGATCCTTAAAATCAACCTCCATTAAGAATGAGTCTTTCGGATAGGTAGACTTAGTTTCGTACTGCCTATCTTTTATATTTATTATCAACTTTTTATATTTTGGATGTATATCTTTTTGCATAAGTCTTCTTCAAGCCGCTATTTTTTCGTTTGCTATTTTTTCTTTGATTTTATTTTGCAATTTCTTAGCTTTCTCAGAAAGTGAATCGCTATGAGTATTGACAAGATAATTATCTAGTCCTCCAAATTTGTCCAAGGTTTTAATAGTGCGCGCAGCAATACGAAAGCTAAAGTTGCTTTTTAAACTTGCGCTAAAAAAAGTTTTTTTCTGGATGTTCACTTTAAATTTTCTTCTGGTTTTTCTCTGTGAGTGAGAGACGTTATTGCCAGACATGGTCTTAGTGCCAGTTAAATCGCATGTGCTCATTGTACTCAACCTGCATAAATATATTTTCAATACAAATAATACCGACTTTTATTGCTTAAGTCAATTATTTCTTTTAAAAGTTCAGTTGGTAATGAAATTTTTTAATATTAAAGGCAACATAAATGGGCGAATTAGCACTAAATCAAAGCGCTGGCGGCAATTTTGATATTTAGGATTCTTCAGTAAGAATAACTCTGCTGTGCGCATGATGCGTTGTTGCTGATTTTTAGAGCATAGCACATCATCGTAGTCACTTGACCTAGACTTTACCTCAATAAACACTAAAGTATTAAACCTCTTGCAGATAAGGTCTATTTCGCCTATTTTGGTCTTAAATCGATGCTTAAGGATTTGATAAAATTTCAAAAATACAAAAATATCACTACATATTCGCCTATCATACCAAAATAGTAATGTATATTATTTCTTTTTAGCATTTTATCTAATTGATGTGCGCTGGACTTTGTTTCTTAACCACAGAAGCTGCGCTAAAAAATCTAGCCCTACTCTTAGACTTATAAACCACAGCTAGAGCGATCAAAAAAAGACTGCTAGTTAAGATTATATAAAACCCAGGAGCGTAAAATAGCCCTGTACGCTCGACTAAATAGCGCGAAATGATAGCAGAAGTTCCTCCGAAAATAGCAATGCCAAAATTATAGCTAAAGGCAACCCCAGAGAATCTTTCCTCCGGCCTAAACAAAGAAATGACAAACAAATATGAAACGCCCGAAATACTGCCTGCCAAAATGCCAAGCAAAGTTAGGGCCATCAGATGCTGGATGGTCGAGCCTCCAGACATTAGCAACAGGGTGGGGATTATTAACAATAATATTGCAATAGTAGCGCAGATTATTACCTTTGCACGATCAAATAAGTCGCTCAAGAAGCCAAAAAAAGGCATCGAAAGCATCAGCACAAACGAGCAATACGACAGATAAAACAACGAGACTTTGTTATCAAGATGCATCACATCGTAATAGAAAACTTTCACATAGGTTTTGACCAAATATACAAGGCTACTGGTAACGGCGCCACAAAAAAAGGTCAACACCATGGCGCGCCAGGAGTTCTTCACAACGCTTAAAAACGGCGACTTAAGACTTTTCTTTTTTTCAAGTAGCATTTGAAATATCGGAGTTTCCGAGACTTTGAGCCTTAAATACAGCCCCGCTAAACCAAAAGCCCCGCCAAGCAGGAAGGCAAATCTCCAAACATTTGGATTGCCAGGATAGAAATACTCCAAAAATATCCCGACAAATGAGGCAATCAGGGTTCCAGCTATATTCGAGGCGTGCACTAAACTGGTGACAAAGCCTGGCTTTAGATTATGATCATGCTCTAAGACAAAAATAGCCGTGCCAGCCCCTTCGCCGCTAATGCACAGACCTTGCACGAGACGACAAACCACCAATAGCAATGGCGCAAGAATGCCAATTTGTGAGTATGTAGGTAACAGGCCAATGCAAAAAGTCGGCACCGTCATGCCAAGCATGGAAAGAATAAGCGAGAGTTTGCGCCCAAACTTATCGCCGATATAGCCAAATACTATACCTCCTATGGGCCTTGTAATAAAGCCTGTTGCAAAAACGGCAAGACCGTAGAGCACTTGGGATACAGAAGAAGCTTGAGGGAAAAAGTTGCGACCTATGACTTCTATGAAAATAGTAAAAACTGTAAAATCATAGTATTCCAGGATGTTGCCAGAGATAGCTGAAGTAAGAATGTTATTTTGTTTCATTATCGTTTCATTATCGTATTTCTATTTAACAAAACCATCTAAAAAAGCATGTGAAAAATACTACCTAATCACATACAACTATACAACAAAATAGTAAAATACTATAGCTAATTTACAGCCCCATCTCGAGAAAAGGGGCTAGAATACTAGTACACATCGATGGCGCTGTTTGGATCGCTATGCCCGGGATGCCCAAATACATCTTGGTCGTCAAGAATATTTTCTTCAGCAACATTATGAATCTTTAAAGCCTCAAGTATTGCGCCAGAACTATGCAGATCTTGCTTGCCAGTTTTTGGATCAGTTTTAATCAGCATGATGCTTGGGGGCAGCTCAAATTCAAGGGAAGGCTGATCCTTTAGAGCATTTTGGGCAAAGTCGATAAAAATAGGCAGCGCCACACTCGAGCCGGTCGAGGTATTGCCCATCGTCCTTGGCTGATCAAAACCAACATATGTGCCGACAACTATGTTAGGGGTAAATCCAATGAACCAGGTATCAAAGCTGTTATTTGTAGTGCCAGTTTTGCCGGCAAGAATTTTGCCAAGCTTTTTGCTAGATTGCGCCGTACCCCTCTGGACAACTCCTTGCAGCATCGAGGTGATCTGATAGCAGCTAGCTTCATCGGAAAGAGGCTTTTGATTTGGGTAGCTAGATATCACTGGAGCAGGAGCATTGGCAAGATTACTTACCGTGCAGCCCTTGCAAAGCCTAGCGTCGCGCCCATATATTATGCGCCCATTGCGATCCTTGATCATTTCGATAAACTCTGGCTTAATCTGCTTGCAGCCATTTGCAATACTGCCATACGCGCTGGTGATCTTATCAAGCGTAGTCTCAAGAGACCCTAGCGCCATGGAGTAAAACTTTTTTGGATTTTCATTAATGCCGTAGCGACTAATAATTTCTGCAACCGAGCCAAGGCCAACCATCTTTGCCACCTGCACAGTAATGGTATTGCGCGATTTTTCTAAGCCGACTCTCATAGTAACGCTTCCTAAAAAGTCATTTTTATAATTCTTTGGCCTATAAACTGGCAGCCCTGGCCCTTGATAAATTTCAATAGGCTTATCTTGGAATATCTCATTAGGCTCAATGCCATGCTCTAGAGCTGCTAAGTAAACAAAAGGCTTGATAAGCGAGCCCGGCTGTCTTTGCGCTTGTGTGGCTCTATCGAACTTGCTGGCATTATAGTCATACCCGCTGACCATGCCCAGCACGCTTCCGCTTCTAGTATCCATGATAATGCTTGCGCCATCGACTTTCGGGATCTGCTTTAGGCTATAGCCATGCTCCAGCTTTGATGTTGCAATAACATCGCCAATTTTAAGTATGTCCTTAGGGTGCTTTAGCTTGCTGCTGGCCCACTTCATCTGACTTATCTCAATGACGCCTTGCTCACCATCTTTAAGGCCTATTTTTACCTTATCTTTTAAGACCTCCAGCACTACTGCCACATTGCGCTCAAGGAGCCTGGGGGTTTTTTGATATTTTTTTAATTCTTCTTGCCACTTCTCCAGCTTTGCTATATTTGCGATCGGGCCCTTAAAGCCATATTTTTCATCGTACTTATTAATGCCATCGCGCAACGCCTTTTCTGCCGCCTTTTGGTATTCATAGTTAAGAGGGGTGATAATCGTAAGTCCTCCGGTATAAAAAAACTCGCTGCCAAACATCTCGATAACTTTTGCGCGCACCACTTCAGCATAATGTCCCGCTTGGAAGCGATCCTTGCGTAGGGGTTTTTTGATCTCAATTTGACTTGCCAGAGCCTCATTAGCAGCATCAAGGCCGATGTAGCCGTCTTCTAGCATGCGCATGATCACATAGTTTCTACGCCCTAAAGCTCTTAGCATTTTACCATTCCCGCCCATGATCGAAGGGAATTTGGGCAGCGCGGCAAGGAAGGCTGATTCCTGCAAGTTCAGCTCTTCTAGGGATTTATTGAAGTATTTTTTTGCAGCACTGGCAACTCCGTAAGCTCCCTGGCCAAAGAAGTTCTGGTTTAAATACAGCTCTAGGATTTTATCTTTGGAGTAGACTTTTGAGATTTTAAACGACAAGATAGCCTCTTTAATCTTGCGAGCGAGCGATCTTTCCGAGGTCAGGAGAAATATTTTCACCACCTGCTGAGTGATGGTTGAGGCCCCTTCCATTCTTTTGTTTTGCGCCAAATGAGATATATTTTTTAAAATAGCCCTAACTAGTCCTACCAAATCAATGCCAGGATGATTGTAAAAGTTCTTATCTTCTGCGGCGATAAAGGCTTGAATCAGCGAAGTAGGTATGCTGTCAATCGGCACAAAGACGCGGTTTTCCTTTGCATACTCTTCAATCAGCCTACCATCTGCAGAGTATATTCGCGTAACGGCAGGGGGGTTGTATTGCTCTAGCTGCGAGTAACTAGGCAAATCGAGCGAATAATACTCAAATAACCCGTAAGTAACCAAGCAAGCCACAAAACCCAGCAATATACCCCGCTTTGCTATATACCAAAAAATTCTAAGCATCTTGTCTATACATCCTTGCAGAGTCAAGCCGCTATTAATTGGCTGGCAATTTCTCCTGTCAGGCTATTGACAAAAGCATCAGATATTTTCACATCCACAATTTTGCCATATAAGCTTTGCTCCCCATTTGCCACATATACCGACTGCATATAGGGCGTTTTACCAATTATCTGCGCACCAAATTTGCCATCTCGCTCAAATAAAACCGGCGTAGTCATTCCGATGCATCTTTTGTTAAATTCAAGCTGATATTTTTGAATTTTGCTCTGCAGGGCAATGAGGCGCTCAGTTTTGACGGACTCTTCTATCTGCTCAAGTGTTGCTGCTGGCGTTCCTGGTCTTGGGCTGTATTTATAGGAATACGCTTGCCCGTATCCTACCTTGTCTAGCAAATCCATGGTAGCTTGGAAGTCCTGATCTGTCTCGCCAGGAAAGCCTACTATAATGTCGGAGGAAAGCTCAATGTCAGGCCTTGCGGCTTTTAACTTATCGATAATCTGCAAATAATGCTCTATCGAGTATTTTCTGTTCATCGCCTTTAGAACCTTATTGGAGCCAGATTGTACCGGCAAATGTAAAAATGGCATTAACTTTGGCTCGCTACCATGCAGGGCTATTAAGTCATCATCCATATCGGCCGGATGGGAGGTGGTGTAGCGACTGCGCGCACGGCCATTGATTTTAGCAATGCTCCTTATTAAAAAGGCAAGATTTACATCCTTTTCTTCTGCGCTGCCCCCAAAAGCTTTCCCATGGTAGCCATTAACGTTTTGCCCAAGCAGCACAATTTCTTTTGCCCCTTTTTCGACCATCAGAGCTGCTTCGCGGTATATTTGCTCTACTGGCCTTGAGAATTCCGCCCCTCTAGTGTAGGGCACCACGCAGAAGGTACAAAATTTATCGCACCCCTCTTGAATTGATACAAAACTTGAAGGACCCTGCTGACTAAACTCCTGCGGCAGGACGTCAAACTTTTTCTCAAAAGTAAAGTCAAGCTCGATGCTATGCTTTTTGCCAGCTTCAATATCGGAAATTAGCTTTGGCAGGTCATGAAACGACTGCGGACCAACGACTATATCAACATAGTGCGCGCGCTTAAAGATCTGATCGCCTTCGGCTTGGCTCACGCATCCAGCTACAGCAAGAATGAATTTTTGCTGTTTTTTAAGCTTGTATATGCGTCCCAGCTCAGAGTAGACCTTCTCGGTAGCCTTCTCCCTAATGGCACAAGTGTTTAAAATCACCAAATGCGCCCCTTGCATTTGCTCCGATTGCTCATAGCCGATGGTTTTTAGCACATCGAGCATGCGCGCGCTATCGTAATTGTTCATCTGGCACCCGTAGGTCTTGATGAATACTTTTTTGCTCATATAATTTTTTAAAATAACGTTCCTTCAATATAAATATAGATTATAAGAAATAATCCTCAAAGTGCAAATTTGAAAGTGCAAATTCCAAAGCGCAAATTCCAAAGCATAAATTCTTGCAATCTTAGCGCCATGTTACAACTTCATGAATTATGCTTAACAATATCGAGCAATTAAATCATCGCCAAAGCGTTGTTATCAATCGTTACAGCCAAGTTGTCTTGTTGCCGCGCTTGAGCAGTTGCGATATTTTTGCAACTCGCATGGCTAGCATGATAATCTTTTTATAAAATGGCTGGTAATTTTACCTTAAGGCTTGTATTATTTTCAATAGGCGTAACTTTATAATTATTGTTATGTTGGACATAGGTTTATTAAATAGCTACCATCTTGTTTTTAATTTAAGATGTTGCTATAATATTTCCTGTATCGCGTTTTAATCATAATTCTTAAAGGTCATAATATATGAATAGTAATAAAAATTTACACAATAGTCTGTCAAAAAAAATGCTGGCAAAGAAATTGCTTCTTGCAACTTTGGCCGCAACTTCAACCCTGACTGCTTTGGATGCTAGCGCTTCTTCTGCTGTTGTAGCGGGCGGTGCAGGTCAATTATCAAATAGTACTAATATATACATCGATGGGGGGGCAGTTGTTCCTGGGCATCTTTCGAAGGACAATGATCTATATTTTTCTTTTGCCGGAACTCACTTATTTGATGAAGTAGGCATAACTTTTAAGGCGGTTAATGCTTTAGGCCACGCAAGCGTACTTAACGTTTCAGAGAACGCTTTGGTTGAAAGTATTGTCAATAATATTGATGTTGCGACTATTGCAACCGCTAATAAAGGTAGAAATACAGTAGCGGTGACCAGTCCTCAGACGGATAAGCTCGTGCCTACTGGCGCGGTGGGGGCATGGGGCATCGGGGTAAGCGCAGGTGAGCAAATTAAGGTGCAATTTTCTGACGCCAAAACCTTTGAAGTAACTGGCAAGGATGTTGGCGGTTTAGAAGAAGTAGATTTGCTAACCGTGCTTCTATTTTTAAAATCAGTGGTAATGATACAGTAATTAGTGAAAAAGTATCGTTCAAGTCCACTGGTGGTAATGAAGGTACTGTTGAAATTAATGCAACAGGAGTGGCATTGTCGGCTAAATTTGATGGTGGCGCTGCGCAAGTTAAAACGATAAAAGTTAATGAGGGGAAAAGCGCTATACAAAAGACTGATGTTAAGCTATCAGGCAGCTTAGATCTTGCTAAAGGCGCTATCTATGATATTGATGCTGACAAGAAATTTGAAGGATCAGCAGCAGCAGTTACATTTGCGGATGTGACATCTACATTGAACCTAAAAGGCGGAAACGCTATTACAGGAGCTGTTGGGAGTGATGCGACAAAGGGAACCTTAACGCACACAGGCAAAGCTTCAACAATTACCAGCGATGTTAAAGTGAAAAGCTTGAGCCTTCAGAGCCAGGGAGAAGCCCTTATCATCACAGGAGTACTTGATGAGAATACAGTCATTACTGCTACGGGCAGCGCAAAATTAGAGTTGCAAGACGCAACTAGTAAGATAACTCCTTTTACAATTATCTCTGGGGGTACTGCTACACAAACCCCGGCGCAAACAGAGGCGAATAAAAAAGTTGAAGAGGCTGAAAAAGCTGTCGAGACTACTAAGATTGCGCAAAAAGCTGCTGAGGATGCGGTAGCCACTGCCAAAACGGATGCCAAGCTTACCAAAGCTGCTGAGGATGCCAAGAGCGCCAAAGAGACTGCGGATAAAAATCTTGCGGATGCCAAAGATGCTGCTAACAAAGCTGCAGCTACAGCTACAACAGCTACCGTTGCGCTAAAAGCAACTGGTATGTTTGAAACAAAAGGCACCTTGACTCAGAATGTGCTTTTTAGTGATGCTGGTGCTGTTTTGAAAGTTAAAAATGGAGATCAATTAAAAGGTGTTACAACCGAGACAACCTCCACAGGTGAAGTTGTCTATTTGGGTGATGCAGTTATTTCAGCTGATATTGGAACAGAAACAAAAGCATTGAAGAGTATTAAAATTGACAAAGAAAAAGGCAAGATTACTATTAATGAAGGCATCAAGGTTTATGGTGATGTTAGGCTAGTGAAAAACGAACAAATTCTAGACATTGGAAAAGGAGCTTTGGTTCGGTCTATTTTTGCTGAGGCAGCGACAAAAGACCATAGGGTGAATGTTGGAGCAGGAGCTTCTTTGGGTGATGTTAAAGGGGATCCTACTGCTAGTGGCATAGTAAACTTTACAGGAGGCGGTAAATTTATTGGCAAGGAGTATGTCGCAACAAAGTTCAATCTTATTAAGGGCGAAGGTGAAGCAGTATTCTTAGTAGACAATGGCGGGAAAAATATTGCATTGACAAACCTAGTAACGCAAAAAGGCGTCACGATAGATGCTGGCGGTAGTCTATTAACATTTGCTCCAGATGCTACAATAGCAAACAATACTACCTACATTGCTGATGGCACAGATATAAAACTACCTCTTGTCAATGACGCTTTGAATGTTAAAGGCCAAGAAGCAAAGAATATTGGTCAGACTAATATTATAATTAATTTTGACAAAGTAGCCGAAAATTTAAATCTAACTGGTCAGACATATAAGGAGCTAACTGATAAGGAGAAGAACAAAAGTGGCCCTGCGATAAAATTAATTACTGGCATTAAAAATCTGGATGTTTCTAAGAAATTTACTCTAAATGAAAACAAAACCTACAATTTGAACACAAAATTTGAGAATGAGGCATTAACGATTGACCCTACCTTCAATGCTTCCTTCGTTGATGAAACTAAAGGAGTATCTATCATAGATCCAAATGCGAAGTTGACAGATCAGGACGTTTTGCTCTTTAAACTTATTGAAGAAAAAGGTCAAGATGAGGCTATACGAGAAGTCAGTGCCATGAATGGCGCCACGGGCGGAAGTATCATCTTAAGCAACATAAGCATCGCCTTGCAAAATCAAATAAACAACCAAATGAACAGCCGAAATGTGTCTGGTGGTGAAAACTATAACGAAATGGGTATTGCTGCATTTGTTGCTCCATTCATGTCAGGCGGCACTTCCAAACTTAATGGCCAAGTTGCAGGAAATAAACACAGTTCTTCTGGAGCTAATTTTGGCGCGACCTTTGGCTTAAATGACGACAAAACTCATTTTGGTTTAGCCATAACGATCGCAAAATCAGATACTAAGTATAAGGATGCTCAAGAAGGCAATAAGTTAAAAAGTGACACAAAGGCTTTTACAATCTTTGGAAATCATTCCTTTGCTAATAACTTAGTAGTTCAAGGTGTCTTTACATTTGGCGCAACTGATAACAAAGCAAATCAACTATCAGGCGATAAGATATTATCAGGTAAGTATAGTTCAAAATTTAGCTCTGTACTTGCAAAACTTGGCTACAACATTAATGCTGGAGACAGTGTTAAAGTTATGCCTTACGTTGGATTGAGTTATGATAGCATCAAGGATGACTCATACAAACTTGTAAATAACTCTAACGCAAAAGACATTGCAAAAAGAGATGTTGCTGGCAAAACAACCAACTCTTATAACGCAAGTATAGGTACAAAGTTCTCTGGTGAGATAGAGTATGATGAGACTAACTTGGTTCCTTTTGCTGATTTGAGCTTTGGATATAACTTTGGTAAAAAAGCATCTGCTAAAGAAGTATCTTTAGGAAACTTATTAATCACCCCAGAATATGCAACTCATGATAAATCATCGATTCGCGCAAGTCTTGGAGCTGAAGCTAATATGAAAAATGGTCTAAACGTTACTGTAATGGGAGGAATGGACATGTTAGGTAGCAAAACTAACGTTTACAGTGGAAGCTTAAAATTAGGATATAAATTCTAATTTAGGTTTACCCTATAATTCTTTAAATATAATTTAAGGGCTCTTTTGTTAAGGGCCCTTTTTTATTGCCGTCAAGTAGCCATCAGAAGCAGCCATCAGAAGCAGCAATTACCAGATAATACAGCCCCGCCAAGACCTTAAAGCCACTTGCTGTCATTTAAACTAAACGCACAATACATCTAACATAATCTTCATAATATGCAATCATACTTTTGTGCCTCATGCTTTTATACCTCTCGTTCTTGATTAACAGCAGCGTAGTAGGACTGTTTTAGTAGAGCTGTTTTGAATGATAACAAAGCAGATAGCCATAAAAAAAGTACATGAAAAAGTAGCAGAACCGCAATATATATATAGACCCTATCTCAAAGATGGGCTTTTAAGGGCTTATCTTGAAGGGCTAACTGATAAGATCTTGAGCTAGCGTTAAGATTTGTCTGTAGTTAATTTTACCAGTAGCCAAAACCGGCAAATCTTTGATATGAACTATCATTTTGGGCATATGCAGCTCAGAAATTTTACCCTTTCTGATCTGGAGCATTATGCTTTCTTTGCTCAGAACAAGGCTTGTAGTAAACAATACTATTTGCTCCCCCTTCTTGGCATCTTGAATATGCACAGCTGCATGCATTCCATTAGAATCAGAAAGGGCGGCAATTTCCTCAAGCAACAACAACGAGACCATCTCTCCTGCGATTTTGGCAAAACGCTTGGCCCTGCCTAAAATCTTGATATAGCCTGCATCATCGATGCTAACTACATCGCCAGTATCGTACCAACCACTGCCCAAAGATTCCACAAAAGGCTCTTGCACAACTCCGGGGGCGCTAGGCAGCATATAGCCAAGCATCACGTTAGGCCCCTTTACCGCAAGACGGCCGCCCTCTTCTATACCCTCAACTGGCAGCAAATTATACTCAATGCGCGGCAAAATCTTCCCCACAGTATCAGGTTTGTAATTTATTCTAGCATTGGCGCTCAAAACTGGCGAGGTCTCGGTAGCGCCATACCCTTCAAGAATACGAATGCCAAATTTCTCACTCCATAGCGCTTTGGTATGACTTTTGAGCTTTTCAGCGCCAGCAAAAACATAGCGCAAGGAATAAAAATCGTATGGATGAGCGTATTTTGCATAGCCATTTAAAAATGTGTCAGTAGAAAACATAATGGTTGCCCCAGAGCCATAAATTGCCTCAGGAATAATCTTATAGTGCAGCGGAGATGGATAAAGAGTCATTTTAATTCCCTCAAGCATCGACAGAACGCTTGCCACAAGACCAAAGCAGTGGAACATCGGCAATGAATTAAACATCTTATCATTGTGGTTAAAGTCTAGTATTGATAAAACCTGGGTAATATTAGATAAGATATTGTTATGCGAGAGCACCACTGCCTTAGGCGAGCTTTCTGTGCCTGAGGTAAACAATATGACTGCTGGCTTTTGGCTGACTGCTGCTTTTATGCCTTGATCATATCCAAGATTGGGTAGAAAACTTAGCATGAAGCCTTTTATTTTATCGTAGAGCGTAATCTGAGCGGCAAGATCTTCTAAAAACCTTACTTCAAACTCTCTTGATAGATCCTGGAGTAACTCCTGGAGCCCAGCTTTTTCAATGAATTTTCTTGCCGTATAGATGTATTTAATTTGCGCCGTTTTGCAGCTTGAGATTATACTGGCAGAGCCTTGCGTGAAATTGATCATGGCAGGCACTAAGAATTTAGTATGCATCGCAAGGAACGTTACGCAAGTAACTGCTGCATTAGGCAACATCAAACCAACGTACTCTCCAGCATGACTATCCTTGGCAAAAGCTCCCCCCAAAACAAAAGACTTGGTAAGCAAAGAGCGATATGTCAGCTTGTTGTTATCGGCATCCTCAATTATCGAGTAGTTTAAACCATAGATCTTTGCAGCAGCAAGGATTTTGCTAAATATAGTTTGATTGGAGCAGGCGGAGGCACAAAGACTATCCGCCATTAAATCATAGAGCTTTTGACTCATGACTTTCAGCCTATTTTTATGATCGACTTGCTTTAATTGCTCAGCAACATCAACTGCTTTGAAGAATTTGATGCTAATTTTATGCCTAAAACGCTTAATAGGAAGAGCCGGAATCTTAGAAAATATCGTGTACTCAGCGCCACAAATTGTCATTGGCAATATTGTTGCCCTGCATTTGGCAGCTATCATTATAGGCCCGGCATACATCTTCATGAGCCTGCCGGTTGTACTTACTCTGCCCTCAGGAAAGATGACGATTTTTTTATTACGCTTAAGCTCCCGGATCAAATGCTTAATAGCCATAGGATTATTCGTATCTACCGGATAAGTTTTGACTAGTTTAAGCAAGGGGCGCATCCACCATTCTTTTGCCACGATACTGTCAATAGCAAATGTTGGTTTCTCTGGCATATAAACCGCCAGCAACGCAGCATCTAAGAATGATAAGTGATTACTTACTATCACCACACGCTTGCCAGCATCGTAGAAATGCTCTAAGCCAATTATCTCTATATCGTATATTTTATTAAAAAGGAAGCGGCATATTTTTTTCAGCAAAGCTCTTGGAAGAATATTAACTTCTGGCAAAAACATATAAATATAGCCAGCCACCATGAAGTTTAGCAAACTGATAATCAGAATGACAAATGGTACCGAGCAGCCAAGAGTAAGCAAAATAGAAACAAATACCGCGGAAATCATCATGAACAGTGAATTCATTAAATTATTTGCCGCAATTAATCTGGAACGATAGTTGGCAGAGCTAAAAGATTGCATCACTGCATAAAGTGGAACAATATAGAGCCCTCCGAGTACAGAAAAAAAGAAAAAATCTAATAAGATGCGCCAATTATGAAGCTTAGATAAAAAGATTAGTATACTTTTTCGCTCCTCAGGCTCGATGCTAATGGCGCTATTTTTGGCCGCAAAAAACAAATCTATACCCAAAATAGCCATGCCTATGGCAGCATTAAAGACGTATTTTGTAGTAACTTGACTATTTAGCAACTTGTTGCACCACAAAGAGCCAACCCCCACTCCAATCGAAAATGTTGCTAAAAACATATTGGCCACCCCTTCATCAGCGCCAAATATATCTTTAGTCAAAGTTGGCAATTGAGATAGTATACTGGCCCCTATAAACCAAAACCAAGAAATGCCAAGAATTGCTAGAAAAATTACCTGCTTTGAATATGAATACTTCAGAATATTCCATCCTTCTTTAAAGATATTTGGATTGATTTTAATTTTTGTAGCATAGCTTGGAGAATGGGGCACAAACAAGCTGGCAATATAGCCAATGCACGACATAGTGATCATCAAAACAGACACCAATATTGGCTGCCAGTTATATAGTCCCCCAATGAGAGTTCCCATTAACACTCCGATAAATGTTGCTGATTCGATGTAGCCATTGGCGACTAATAACTCCTCTTTCCTTAAATGCTCTGGAATAATGCTAAATTTCAAAGTTCCAAAAAATGTGGCATGTATCCCCATCAAAGTAACGCTTGCAATGAGCATAGTCAGGCTGGAATAATAAAAGCCAGCTACTCCGAGCAATACAATAAAAATCTCAGAGAGCTTGATGATTTTTACTAAAAATGACTTTTCATACTTGTCAGAAACTTGCCCGGCAATACCTGCAAATATCACGAAGGGAAGAACAAAGATTCCATTGATAAATAAAATCAGCAGATCAGCATGAGAGGCCGTGATCTTATAAATCACCCAAATAATTAACGCGCTTTTTAAAATACAGTCATTTAAACAGCCACAAAATTGCACAATAAAAAGCGGCATAAACCTTTTATCCCTAAACAAGCTGAGTTTTTGCTGCATAAGTATAAAAAATAGAAAATTATTTACAAATAAAGTGCCATAAAATAGTCTTCGAGCTTGGCAAGGAGCTGACAAAACTACTTCTATAGCTTATACATATAGATTTTTGTGATCAAATACAATACTAATAACTTCACCTAAGCATTATATCATAATTAAAAAATCATATAACTTGCTATTTTTCTGATCTTATGGGTGCGGGAATTATAAAACTTTATAATAAAATCTTATAAATTAAATTTATCATACATTAATTGCTCCTTAATTTCAGCTAAAGTATCGTTAGCTAAATTAGAAGATAGATATTTTTTTATAAAAGAAGATTTGTTTTTAATGTATTGTATGCTGATATCTTGGCCAAATTTATTTTTAATAAAGTTATGCAAATTATCAATCCCATCTATTAATCCAAAATCAAGCGCACTGTGACCGGCCCAAAATGCTCCATTAAATAAAAATTCGTCCGATTGCGCAAGCTTTGCGCCTCTTCTTGACTTTATATAATCAACAAAATGATTATATATTTGCTCCTGCAAAGCCTTAATAATTTTAACATCCTGGTCTTTTTGCTCAACAAAAGGGTCTAATATTGACTTATTTTCCCCTTGTGTATAAATTCTTCTCTCTATGCCAAATTTTTCAATCATCTTATGCAAGCCAAAGCCACTAGAGATAACCCCAATACTTCCTATAATCGAGCTTTGAGAAGCATAGATCTCATCACCAGCGCATGCTAGCCAATAACCGCCAGAAGCTGCTATATCTTCAATGAAGCTATATACAGCAATACCTCTGGAATCTGCTAGCTGTCTGATTCGCTGGGCAATTAGCTCGGCCTGAACAGGCAGACCTCCAGGAGAGTTGATTACCAAACACACTGCTAACAAACGCTTTGCCTTAAAAGCTTTTTCAATCTTGTCATTAAAATCATCAATAGTAATGCCGGGTTTGTTCATTGTCCCTTTGCCGATAATCCCGTCTAATCTAAGGACAGTTACTACACCTTTAGATTTATCAAATATTTCAAATGGCAAGAAAGATAAAAAACTAAAAATCCTACTATTATCAGGTTGCTTAATTGTTTGCGCACTAGAGTTCATTGAATTTTTTGATATCATTTTTTTTACCTAAATTTATTAATTTTTTGCTGAAAGAGTTAACAATTCTGCCTTGTAGGTGTTTTGCGGCATAACCTGATTTCCAGGCACATAATCCAATATTATCTGCCGTATCTTTGGATCATGCCAACTAACGCTACCATCAAAGCTTAGAACTATTTTTTTATTTTCATCTATTATATATGCATATGGCAAGCTTGTTAGATTTAAAGCTGAAAATAGTTTGAATTTATAATCATGCAAAATATCTAAATGTCTAATTTCTTGAATTGTATAAAATTTCTTAACAGCCGGAATGCCTTGATAGTCTTCAGAGATTGCCAAAATCTCTATCGGCAATTTGCGAAAATCTTTTTTCAATACATCCAAACTTGCCATCTCTTTAACGCAATGCATACACCACGTCGCCCAAAATACCAACAAAATAGGCTTATCTTCGATTTTATCTAGGTAAAATTTTTCGTTTTTCACGTCAAAAAGAGCGATAGAATCGGGAAAATACCGTTGCGTTTGCGTTGGATACTTGGTAATTTTAGCATGCGCATACTGCAAGGTTGTAGCTGAAGCATTGCAATTAAAAAGCAGCAAAATTATTACAAGAAAATTAAACATCTATAAGCTTGCGTTTTATTTACATCTTAACAATCTAATTTAATTATCATCAAAAAGCAATATTTTTAAAGGGTTTCACCAACAGATCTTTTTAATCTATCATTTATAGCAACACCTATACCTTGATTTGGAATACTAGCAATTGCGATTTTTAGTTTTTGCGCGCTTGCATAAGCATCAGCTTGACGCAAAGTATCATACAATTGCGTTGCTGCCCTAAAGAGGTCGCCACTTGCACTAAGGCTGAATTTAGCGCCTATTAACTGAGCGCCAAAATCTATCCCCACTTCTTGGGCGTCAATTGATGTTGCATTTAAACGCACTGCTGATCTTGGCGCATAATGCTT
>CAMCJU010000004.1 GCA_945875085.1 Candidatus Phycorickettsia trachydisci | reverse complement strand
ACCGCCATATTCCCCTGATTTGAATCCGATAGAAAAATTCTGGGCTAATATGAAGCGATGGATTAAGGATAAAATTATAGAATTTTCTGAACTGTATGATGCTATTGTTGCTTTCTTTCAATTCTCTATTACAACCTAATTTACTATAGTCCCATATTATGGAGCTTCCCAGCATAGTTGAATTTAGCATAGTCACCGCCTGCAATAGTGATTGACTCGATTCTTAAGTCTGCACTCAAGTAGGCAACTCCAGCCGAAAAACGTACCTGATTTTCAGCAATCTCTCCATCATGTGGATTATCGTGCCCAATGGCTATAAATGTGCCTGTAAAATCATCACCCAGTGCTTCCTCATCCAAATGTTCTTTAAGCTTCTTCCAAGCAAATGGTGCAGCCTCAAAATATAATCCTTGTTTTGTTACAGCTTGAATTTTGAATTCAGTAATCTCAACGATTTCAGGATCTTCTAGCGATACGCATTCAAGCTCACTTACTATATTGATTTTATTGCGGGCAAAGCTTGGACTATAGCCGAAATTTGTTTTAAATGTTCGAGCAAAAGCGCTTGCATCTTCAAATCCACTGCTGAGCGCAATTTCAAGAATAGACTCTTCTTTGTTTTTTAGTGATCTAAAAGCGCGCTCCATTCTAAGCCTTCTTATAAAGCTACCTACAGAGCTGCCACTGGCATCTAAAAACAATCTTTTCAAGGTTGAAGTAGAAACGCCAATATTTTTAGCGATCAATTCAAGGCTAATGGGCTCATCTAAATTTTGATAAATAAACTTTACGGCCTTGATAAAGTTACTGCTGGTAATGTATGTCATAATTAATACCTCATCTATTACGATACCAATCAATATACCGTCTTTAAAAGAGGTTTGCTGTGCGCAGCGGTCCAAATTTACTGTTCATCAATTAATTCTCGTCTTCAAAAATCTCACTTTTCTTTTCTTGAAAGGGCCTTGCGTCATAAAACAGCTCAATTTTAGAGATGAACCCATCAGTAAATTCCATCAGCACTGCCGCCCTGAACTTACCAATCGGGGCTGGAACGACCATATCATAGGCGAACATGATCTGATCACCGGCTGCAAAACGTGACCTGATCTGTATATCCTGCAATATGCCACCAAAGTTTTTCGCCGCTGTAACAACTGCATTTTTGCCCTGAATTTCTGCAAGTGGTCCGATAAAATGCACGTTGTCATGCAGGTAATTCGCCATTTTATCAAAGTCTTTGGCAAGCATCGCATTGTAATAGTTCTCAGCGAGGTTCAAATTATCAGTTGTGTTCATATCAAATTCCTATTATAGTATAAGCATACTGATAATATATTATAAGGACGCTGATATTTCAAGAGATAAAGAGGTAGGTGTTAGAAGTTTGCTTGGGTACAAACTGAAGAAGACCCAGCATGCTCTACGCCTTCATATGGACGAAGCTTTAAGGGCTCTTGATCTTACTACTCCACAGTATGCAGTTCTTGCACAACTAGAGTTAAAGCCGGGAGCGTCTAATGCTGCACTTGCAAGGTCAGCTTTTATAACTGCTCAAACCATGCACGGCATTGTCTCTAATTTAGAAAAGCGAGGGCTTGTAGAGCGTAAAAGCGATGCTTCCCATGGTAGAATTTTGTGTACAGAATTGACGGATCAAGGACGCAAAGTTGTGACTCAAGCGCATGATATGATACGTGCTGTTGAATCACGCATGCTATCTACCGTAAGTGGAGAACATAAGGTTCTGCTCGAAAAACTGCTCCTTGAGTGTTTTAATAATTTGCAGTAGCTAGAGATATTTACCCTCTAAATCAAGCCTCGATTGAATATTTGGATTATTCATAATCATACAAATTTCTCTCTTCAGATAAAGGATAAATAGCCCATGGATGACTTGGATGCTGAGGAGGCCTATGAAAAATAGGCTCAGCGTTACCAAGATCAATAATTGGGAGGCCTAAAATTTCTTGTACAACCCAATAAACGCCTCCATGAGATACAATCAAAATGGGGTCATTATGTTGTAACGCCTTTTCTAGCCCTCGCTTGATTCTTGTTGAAAAGTCAGCGTAGCCTTCCGCTCCTTTGACATCATCTCCGTTCCGCCAACAATTGATCCATAAACCGTTACCTTTAAGTTTCCCTTCTTTTTCGCCCCAACGTGCTTCTTGTAATTCAGTAATTTCAATTACAGGAGCCTTGATTTTCTCAGCAATGATATCTGCAGTCTTGCGGGCTCTTAGCAAGGGTGAGCTTATAATCGTCGCTATGGTTGCGTTTTTCAGCAATTCTGATGCCTTGAATGCTTGAGAAACACCTAAATCGTTGAGAGGGGCGTCTTGGCTACCCATGGCTCTATGCTCAAGATTCCAATCCGTTTCACCGTGCCTAAGGAAATAAAATGGCTTGAGAGGAAGTCCTTTCATGACTCACTCCCGTAAGTTTGACTATAGCCAGGTAGTTTTTCTTGCAATATCTGCCATGCTTTTTCCCAGTGCTCTTTGTTTAATAATCGAGGGTCAGCAGTCTTAGGGCGCAATCTAAAATCGGACAATGCAAACCCCCATTCGATCCCACCAATACAATGGATAGATTTTTTCTGATGATTCACTTGTGCGGCAAAAGCATGACCTTTCCAGAAACTTAGCGGTTTACTGAATAAGTAATACCTCCACAAAGGAGCATCATAGAAATCTTGCTCATATGCATAAAATGGGTAAGCTGAGCCCGGAATATCTATGTTTGCTGCGTCGATGAATATTCTCCACTCTGGCGCTTTTGAATCTGTATAAACGATATGAACCCAAGCATTATGGGACTGGTTTGCTTGAATATGAATAGAAGGAAAATAAGGGTTCAAACAATTTTGTTTAGAGTTTTCGACCAAATAAACATCAAGATTATTACCGCCACCAGCATCTAGCTTGAAATGCAATTTTCTGTCATCGTTATGGATGCATGTATGGATGTTTGTATCTCCGGAATGGTTAACATCAGGTGATTTCCAAGTACCCAGCCAAATTATCAGAAAACAAACGAGGGTTATCAATATAGCGAAAATCAGCTTAAATATCTTGCTGCCATGCCTTATCATCCTAAAACCTTCTTCATGTAATAGCGCTTATGACCTTTAGGGCAGTCGTCTAAAACACCAAAGACCTCATAGCCATGTTTGATATAAAAGTCTTTAGCTTGGAAATCAAAGGTATCGAGGTGGATTAGCCTGATCTTCATTGACCTTGCTTGTTCCTCGATAGTTTGCAGTAAAATACTTCCCAAACCTTGTTTTCTCTTGTCTTCATCTATAAAAAGCATGCTTATAAAGAGGCATTCTTCTAGATAAAAACAGCCCCTGATTCCTGCAACAATATCTCCGGTTTTGTTCTTAATAAGATAATTCTTTTTAATCTCCATATCGCCTACAAAAGACAATTGTTCTAGATTGAATTTATCAAGTTTGTCTTCTAGGATTTCTACTTCATCTGAAGTTGCTTCGAAAAGTTTGTAGTCGGATTTTAAGGCATCAGTATGGATTTTCTTTGATGATTTATCTTCTAGAAACTCAAACCTTTTTTGGATTTTGCCGTTAACTTCAATGTCTTCCAGGAACATTTTAAGAGGCCGCACCCATATCCCGAAGTCACCGTAAAGCGCTTTATAAATCACCATATCTTCAAGGGTTTCAGAATGACGAGCCGTACCTGTTACCTCATATAAATGACCTTTGTAATGACGGTATTTTCCTTTTTGTATAGATAAATCTTTTTTCATAAACTCTCCGCAAATCTAATCAGTTTTTTAAGATCCTCAAATAGCATCCAGACTTCTTGTTTGAACCAATCAAGCCATTGCACTTCGGATATAGGGTATTCAGAAATACGCGCAAGCCCTACATAAGTTTTAAGCTTTGCAAGAAAATAGCTGATACGAAGACCTGTAAAATCTGCTTCATGGGCACGTATTTCTTTTAAGATAGTTTTTTTCACAGTCATTAAATGCAGCAATCTTCTCTATGAGTATATGACGAACAGGATCACGGTTGATTACATACCCTGCCGCGTGCTTTATTACTTTATTTTCTGATGTCATAGCAATTGAATCACTTATTAAGGCCTCCAAGGTTTGTACAGCCTTTGTAATCTTTGAGTTTGCAAATTTTGTATTATCCGGTTGGTTTCCCAACTGATGTAAGTTTTTGAATCGCAGAGGTAAGGTATAGCCGACACCTCTAGTATTCAGAACAAGCTCCCCTAAACTGGGATGCAATTTTTGAATAATCTGTCTGATTTCTGAGAGTTTACGATGCATGCGGGTCAAATCTAAAATGATAAGACCATACTCTTTTAAAATTTCTATGATCTTATCGTAAGGAAGTGGATTCGGATGACCTTTAAACAGCTCATATAAGATAGAGGCCATGAATGGCTTAATCCTTGACTCTCTAGGAATGCCATCAATTTCAATGCGCAATACAAAACTATCGGCATCAATCGTGACAATGTTTTGATTATTAGTATCAATCAACGATATAAACTTCATGTCACCTCATAAGAAATGCGCAAAATGCCGTTTTTGTTTTTGATCTTATTAATCCTCATAAGCCCTATCTTACCGATGGAAGATAGATGTGTACCACCACAAGGTACTGGTGGCATATCGCCTATTTGCATAACACGAAAATTCTTATTATCAGGGATACTATAGGGTAGCTTATAAAATTGCTTTTCAAAGCCTAATGGGTCAATCTCAAAAACGATAGTTCTATCATTTTCTGCAATTGCTTCATTTATTGCATTCTGTAGAACTCCCACATCTATTGCTTCGTTTCCTTGAAATTCAACATAAGCTTCGCCAGGAAAGGAATGACCTTTTATTGCTTTTAGTTTTGGATTCAGTATTTCTACGATATTACTGAGCAAATGACCTGCAGTATGGTAACGAGCATTTATTAACCTTCTTTTTTGGTCCACAACGCCATACACTTTTTGTGCTACCAATGTTTCAGTCGCTATAGGTTCTATATAATGTCTTATTTGATCGCCATGCTGTGCAATGTGGATGACATTAGCTTCGAAATGATCGTTTCTGATAACGCCATGATCTGAAGGTTGACCACCTCCTTGCGGATAAAATGCCGTTTGATCAAGGATAATAAAAATGCCTTTCTCATCTTTGCCTACTTCTTGAATCAAGCTTTCAAAATCAAACTGATATGTATCTTGGAGGTATAGTTTTTTAGTCATATATTTACCATTAATTTGTTGTTACATATCAGTATTATCATTGAAACACCAAAGGATAGATATAACTATAACATCCTGAAATGAGGATATATAAACTTATTTATCCTTAAATTATCCTGTTATTATCGTGAAGTCAAATGGTTTCTCCATTTCGAATCCCGATTGCTACTCCGGTTTTCGTTCTCTAAAAAATGAAGGGCGCAAAAAGGCTGATTCTCCAAAACCCAGGTAAATAGAGGGTTTGAGGACATGCGTACTTCCGACCGGAGTGTTCGCATGTATCGGAGATAGAGAGGGCAAAAAGGGAGATTTTGGGGGTGAAATGGCAAAATTGGAGAAAGTGAAGTACGGGTCTAATGCTAGACGAAAACCTTGGAAAGCCCACAATTGCTGGGGTTCTGAGGGTTACTAAGACTAACCCAAAAAGACGTGAGAAAAGTTCTCTTTAAAAAATCTGGCGGAGAGGAGGGGATTCGAACCCCTGATACGAGTTACCCCGTATAACAATTTAGCAAACTGCCGCCTTCAGCCACTCGGCCACCTCTCCAATTGCTTATCTTTAGCAGGTAGATTATATATTAAACTAAAAATCTAGCAATAGTCAACTGCTTTTATAGTTGTTTTTAAGTTAAACTTAACGATTATTTTAACGATTATTATTTTTCAGGATTATATTTTGGAAGAAAAAGATGTCGCTAGCATCGCTCTTGAAAAATTACTCCCTCAAATTACTCCGCCAAACTAGTGCCTATAAGTTCTGCTAAGGATCACAAGTCAGTGCGATATATTAGTCACACTTATCTAAGATGACTATTCTAGATTTTTAGCCGAGCAAGTAATGCTGGAGTTTAGGATGTAATCCCAGTATTTTTGCCAATATTTGTCATGTTCAACCTCAGGTATAATCTCGTGTCTCGCGCAACCCGTAGTAATTCTTGCAGTAAATTTTTCTCCAATAAATGCCGGAACTATTTTGTCTTTGCCGCCAGAAAAATGAAGCTGAGGGACGTTTTTTACTGCACTTGCATAATCTATTGGATTTAATGAACTGACCATCGGAGCAGCATTGTGATATTTGATAAAGTCATCAATGTCAAGATTTGCCGCTATAGTTAAGACAGAGCTGGTATTTTTGTTTCTTGCTGCTATTAACACCGCAACTCCTCCACCTCCCGAGTATCCAACTAATTCAAATTTGTCGTTGCTAGATATTTTATTAATTGCCTGATTTATGGCCTCTATACTATCCTCAGAGTAGCGTTTATTTGTCCAATATGTGTTATTGCACTGACTATTTACTTCCATAGGGGTGTATTGACAAGGTCTAGCAAGGTATACTACGTTAGGCCTAGGGTCAGCAAAAGCTAAGCTAATAAGCATTGGCTTAGTTGGGGTAGGGTTATCGGATATGGCATATCTATTTGCCATGATTTTACCATCCCCCTCTATGTATATTACTTTTGGCCCTGAAGGGTCTGAAATCTTTTGATAAGTTGTGAACCAAAAGTCCCCGCCCTTAACCAGCTTCTTAGTAAATTCATGCTTTTGTGCTAAGCGATCAGCTGTTTTGCCTGCATTGAATCTTGATGTATTACATCCTGTTATAATTGCTGTTAATAGCAATATAGGTAGAAAAACGCGCATTATTATCTTTAATAGTTTCAAATTTTAAAAGTCCGAAAATATATTTTCAAAAAGGTATTTCGTCTGAATCCATTACTTCTGTTTCATGATCGCCTCCAGATCGCTCGGAGCTTTTGTTATCTAGTAGCACTAATGTTGCAGATTGATTTTGCAAAATAATTTCAGTAATGTACTTTTCTACGCCGCTGCTATCGTCTAGCCATTTTCTTGTCTGTAAATTGCCTTGAAGATATAGCTTGCTGCCTTTGTGCACATAATTTTTAATTACTGAAACTAGACCTTCGTGAAAAACTATAATGCGATGCCATTCAGTTCTTTCGCGCTTTTCACCTGAAGTCCTATCTTTCCAGCTGTCAGTTGTAGCTAAGCTAAACTGAGCTATTTGTTTGCCATCCTTAGTAGAGCGAATTTCTGGTTCGCGCCCTACATTGCCAATTAAAGTTGCAAGATTCAATCCTGTTGCCATATTTTCTTAACCTGAAAAACATATATATCTTGCAATCATAAACTAAAAAAACATATAATTCTACAAGTTTTTTTATTTCTTGAGGCGCTATTTTTATGCAAGATTACATTGAAGTTACAGGAGCTAAGGAGCATAACTTAAAAAACATAAGTATTAAGATCCCTAAATACAAGCTAGTTGTAATTACCGGTCTTAGTGGTTCTGGTAAGTCTTCCTTAGCATTTGATACTATATACGCCGAAGGGCAGAGACGTTACGTTGAAAGTTTGTCGGCATACGCTAGGCAGTTTTTGGAGATGCAAAACAAGCCTGACGTAGTATCTATAAGCGGTCTTGCCCCGGCAATTGCAATTGATCAAAAGACCACTTCTAAAAACCCCAGATCAACCGTGGGTACTATAACGGAGATATATGATTATTTAAGGCTGCTTTTTGCCAGAATAGGCGTGCCTTACTCTCCAGTGACCGGCAAGCCTATATCCACTCAAACTGTTAGCGAGGTGGTTGATGCTATACTTGCTATACCTAAGGGGTTTAGGATATATATCCTTGGACCTGTTGCCAGAGGTGAAAAGGGGGAATTTCGTAGGGAGATTTTGCAATATAAAAAGCAGGGTTTTGAAAGGATCATTATCGATGGAAACATAATAAGTTTGGACAATAATCCCAGGGTTGATAAAAACAAAAAGCATAATATCGAAATAATTGTAGATCGATTAGTGATATCTGATAATTTGGGTAATCGCGTAGCTGAAAGCGTTGAGCAGGCAATGAAAATTGGAGGTGGAATAATTTATGTTGAGATAATCTCTCTGCCAGATGATCAAGATACCCATGACTACAAGGTTGGAGAGCGCATTAGTTTTTCATCCAGCTACGCTTGTCCAGTTTCTGGTTTTCAATTAGAGGAGATAGAGCCAAGGATCTTTTCTTTCAATAGTCCATTTGGGGCTTGCCCTAAGTGCGAGGGCTTAGGCAAAAAAAAGATATTTCATCCAGATATGATTATTCCAGATAAAACTTTGAGCATTAATGCTGGCGCAATTAAACCTTGGGATATAAAGAATAAGGCCGTAAGGCAAATTTTAGTTTCTTTGGCTAAGCACTATAATTTTAGTTTGGATGAGCCTTTTTCTGCTCTTAGCCATGATATTAAGCAGTTGATCATTGAAGGCTCTGGCCTTGAAGAGGTACCTTTTGTTAATTCAGATGATCTGAAAACCCAGGTAATTCAAAGTCGTTTTGGCGGCATTGTTAAAAGTTTAGAGGAAAAGTTTGCTAATGCAGCTTCAGACGCCCTTAAGTCTGAATTAGAGCAGTATATGGCAGAAAGTAGTTGTAACGCTTGTCATGGATATCGCTTGAAGCAATCTTCGCTGTCGGTAAAGATACAAGATAAACACATTGGTCAGGTGTGTCAATTAAGCATACGCGATACATTTGAGTGGGCTGATACCTTGATGGATAAATTAAGTCAGAAGCACCAAAGTATTGCAGAAAGAGTAATTAGAGAGATTAAGGAAAGGCTGAGGTTTTTGATTAATTTGGGTCTGGATTATTTGCGCTTATCAAGAGAATCTGCGACTCTTTCTGGGGGTGAGAGTCAGAGAATTAGATTGGCATCTCAGATTGGCTCTGGATTAACTGGTGTTTTGTATGTGCTGGATGAGCCTTCCATTGGGCTTCATCAAAGAGATAATACCAGATTGATCAATACGCTGAAGAATTTGCGAGATCTTGGTAATACGGTAATTGTAGTAGAGCATGATGATGAGACTATCTTGAGCGCGGATTATGTTATTGATATGGGTCCTGGCGCTGGTATTCATGGCGGTCTTATCATCTCGCAGGGCTCAGTTGGACATATACTTAACGACCCAAATAGCATTACTGGACTTTACTTAAGCGGCAAAAGATCAATACCTATACCGCAAAATAGACGTAGCGGCAATTTGAGGCATATAGAGCTAATAGGAGCCTGTGCAAATAACTTGCAAAATGTTGATATTCGTTTGCCGCTAGGGACTTTTACGGTAGTAACAGGTGTTTCCGGTGGGGGTAAGTCGAGTCTGATTATTCAAACTCTTTATCAAGCTGCCATAAAACATATTGAGGCATCATCGAAAGTTACTCCTGGAGCGTTTGAAAGGATCACAGGTCTTGAGTATATAGATAAAATCATCGATATAGATCAGTCGCCTATTGGAAGAACTCCCAGATCTAATCCTGCAACTTACACAGGTTTGTTTAACTGCATTAGAGATTGGTTTGCCGAACTTCCCGATTCAAAGGCACGGGGATATAAAGTAAGTCGCTTTTCATTTAATGTTAAAGGTGGGCGTTGTGAGGCTTGTCAAGGTGATGGTCTGATCAAAATTGAAATGCATTTTTTACCAGACGTTTATGTTAAGTGCGATATATGCCAGGGGCGCAGGTACAATAGGGAAACTTTGGAAATCAAATATAAGGATAAATCAATTTCAGATGTTTTGGAGATGACTTCAGAGGATGCTATGTATTTTTTTGAAAAGGTGCCGGCTATTTTTGAAAAACTTAAAACGATGTGTAAGGTTGGTTTGGGGTATATTAAAATTGGTCAATCCGCCACAACTCTTTCAGGCGGTGAGGCGCAGCGTATCAAGCTTGCAAAAGAGCTTTCTAAGCGCTCAACAGGTAAAACTTTATATATTTTAGATGAGCCAACGACCGGCTTGCATTTTGAAGATGTTAGTAAATTGCTAGATGTACTGCATCAACTCGTTGATATGGGCAATACAGCATTGGTTATTGAGCATAATATGGATGTAATTAAAACGGCAGATTATATAATCGATGTCGGTCCAGAGGGTGGAGATTTAGGAGGTAGGATAGTAGTAACAGGAACTCCTGAAGATGTGATAAAATGTAGTCAGAGTCTTACCGGAGAATACCTAAAGCGTCATTTGAAGAAGCAAAAATAATTTTAACAAAAAGTAATTTTTATGAGATGTTCCTCTTATTGCAGTTCTAGTAGTTATGAAATGGATAATTTGGTTAAGCATTTTGTAGCCACGGGCCTTGAGCCTAAGCATTTTGACGATGTAGTACATGTGCAAAAGTCATTACTTAAGGATAATAAAACGATAGATATATTTTGTTTTTCTTTTGGTTGCGCGGTAATTTGGGGTGGTAACATCGAAGAAGAAACGCAGATATTGGCTGATTTATTAAATTTTGCTATAGAGCCCGTTAAACCTATTTATCTAGATCTTATTTCCTTTAGAGATGACCCTTCTTTGGAAAAAAACTTTATAGATGAGGAGCGTAATGAGATTTTTTTAAAAGAAGTAACTGTTTTTACAAAACTTGCCGTTTCTTACGCGCTGGCTCAGTCGGTGAAGTTAAGCGCTTTGGAAAAATCTGTAAATCGCTTATTGGAGCAGACTACCCCCTTGCAAAAAGAACTTGCCGCCAAAGGTACAGTATCTTTGTCAAAAACCAATATCTCAAAACAAATAGGCTTTTTATTTAATGAAAGATATTCTATTAATCTTCATAATGATATTTTGGATACTCCTGAATTTTTTTGGCGCAAACCTAGTTATGAGCCGCTATACTTGATGACCGCTGATTTTCAAGATATTCAGGTCAGGCAAAATATTTTAAATCATCGACTTGATATGATCCATGAGCTCTACACTCTTCTTTCTAATGAATTAAATTATAAACATTCAACTCGCCTTGAGTTAATTATTGTATTTTTAATTACAATAGAGGTTTTAACTGGCTTTGTACATCTTATGGATACAAAATTATTTGCCTTGTTATTTAACTAAATGCCACGCGTTTTTGATCGTAACGCCTTAAGGGCAAGTCGTGAGCGCTGCGTTAATAGCGATAGCTTTTTACGCTCTTTTGCCGCTAGCTCCATTTGTAATAGGCTTGATTTATTGCAAATAACCTCTGGCCAGATTTCATCAAAGCGGGTTTTGGAGATTGGCGCTGGAAGCGGTTGTCTTACCAAGCAAATTTTGCATCTTGACTTAATAGTAACAGACTCTTCTGCTAAGTTATTGGCCCTTAATCCTTGCATGCGGCAAATTATTTGTGATGATGAGGAATTGGATCTGCAAGAAAGTCAAAATGACATGGTTTTGTCGTGCTTTAATCTGCATTGGATTAACGACGTGCCTGTTTTTTTATATAAAATTTATTGCAACTTAAAGCTAGGAGGGATTTTTATAGCTAATTTTGCTGGCGGATCTTCGCTGAAACATTTACGTAGCCGTCTCCTGGAGATGGAGATAAAGCTTAATAAACCCGCAAGTCCTCATATTTCTCCGTATATTACCAAAGATCATGCTGCAGCTATTTTGCAAAAAGTCGGCTTTAAATCTGTTGTAGCCGAATCTGATTTGCTGGAGGTGGAGTATCCTAGTTGCCTTGCGCTGATGAGAGATCTGCAAAGTATGGGAGAATCAAATAAAATGTTTAAAAGTACTGGTCAGCACCTGGCGAAAGGTTTATACTTAAATTTATTGCAATGTCGCGAGAAGTTTATTGCGGAGTTTGAAATAATAACGGTTTATGGAAAAAAATGACACTACAAGACTCAAGTCCCGCTTTGGCTGAGAATTTTTTAGAAGAATTTATCTCTAGAGGATATCTGTACCAGTCAACTAATTTGGAGAAATTGGGCGAAATTTTTGCGACAAAGAAAGTAGCTGCCTATATTGGCTTTGATTGCACGGCGCCATCTTTGCATGTGGGCAATTTGATGCAAATAATGATTTTAAGGTTATTGCAAAAGCACGGGCATAAGCCAATTGTAATTATTGGAGATGCTACCACAAGCATCGGCGATCCCACTGGCAAGACATCAGCGCGCAAGATTTTGAGCTTGTCAGAAATCGACAGTAATATAAAGGGCATTGAAAATTCATTGATGAAATTTCTAAAATTTGGCGATGGTAAAGATGATGCTATATTGCTTCGCAATAGTCAGTGGCTTAATGCTGTAGGTTATCTTGACTTTTTGCGAGATTACGGACGTCATATTTCTGTTAACAAGATGGTAGGTATCGAAACGGCAAAAGCAAGGCTAGATAACAATCAGCATTTAAGCTTTTTGGAGTTTAATTACATGCTAATTCAAGGGTATGACTTTTGTCATTTGAGTCAGAATTATGATTGCCTTTTACAAATAGGTGGCAGTGATCAGTGGGGCAATATTATTATGGGCATTGAGGCGGCTCATAAAGTTCTTGCTCATGAGCTTTTTGGCATCACAACACCTTTGCTGACCACTGCAAATGGCTCCAAAATGGGAAAAAGTGTTAATGGGGCAGTTTGGATTAACGATGATATGCTCTCTCCTTATGATTATTATCAATTTTGGCGCAATACCGATGATCGTGATGTGGTTAAATTTGCCAAACTTTACTGTGAATTTACCCCTGATCAGATGATTCATTTTCAAGATTTAGCTCAGCAAGATATCAATAAAGCAAAAGAGCAGTTGGCCTTTAATTTGACGCAATTATGTCATGGTCAAGAGAGTGCTCTCCAGGCTATTCATACTGCGCATGCGCTATTTGAGGAAGGTCTTGTGGATGTAAACATGCCTACATTTGAGATTTCCCGGCAGGATTTAAGCGACGGTATTCATATAAATCAGTTGCTTAAAAATAGCGGATTGGCTAGCTCTAATTCTCAAGGTAGGCGTTTTGTTCGTGGAAATAGCGTCAGTATCAATGATGTCAAAGTGGATGATGAAAATTTACTTATAGACTTAGAGCATTTTTCTGATGGCAATTTAAAGCTATCTAGTAGCAGTAAAAAGCATATGTTAATAAAATTAAAATAACTTGTGGCACGAAAATTGCTTACCACTTAAAATTATAAAAACTATTATATCTACAAAATTATGTCAAATGATTCTTCTGTTAAAGTTCTAGATTCTTCTTTGGGATGCGCGGCTGGGCAAGTTTATAGCAAAAATAAGGCTCAAGGTACGGATGATGTGTTTGCACAGATGATTCGTCCTGAGTTTCATAAACAGGCTTTTGGTAAAGGGGGGCTTGCTAAAGAGTCCCTTGCTAAAGGAGGTCTTGGTCAAGAAAAATTGGCATCAGAGGCATTTGCCCAAAAAGCCCCAAAAATAAATGATACTGGCAACTATGCTACCGTTAAGTCAGAGCCAGTCGCCAAAGCAGCGCCAGTCGCCAAAGATGCAGATGGGAGCCAGGTTGTTAAGTCTGATCCGCAAGATGATGGTCAGCTAGCTATGAAGCGTGATGTCGAGACCGATTCAGGAGATGACATTCCAGGAGGTGAGTATGATTCTAGCGATGATGAAATCGATAATCAGCCAGCAGTATGGGAGCTTGTCATTTCCAATGACGTTTCTAATGATGTTGACGCATCAAAGTTTGCTAAATTTCATGCAGGTCAAGAGGTTCCTATAGATGCTGGTTTGAAGGGTTCTTTTGACGTTGATTTTAATGTTGATTTTGTTAGCGCTGATTTTAATGCCAATCAAACGCTTTCTACTGATGATTTTGATGATTTGGATCTTGAGAGCCAGGATTTGCAAGACGAGTCTTGGGGGCAAGGGGTTGGCAATGTTACTTCGGAGCAAATGCCGATCATGGTAAATCCTTTTGGAGGCAATTTAGAGGTTAATTCTGTAAGAAATTTTGACAGCGATAAAGTCGGGGAAGATTTATCGCAGATTGATACTGATGTTCTTCAGGTTCCTGCTCGATTTGCTCAAGAGGTAAACCGTGAAGAGTCTAAGGTAAATGAGCCTAAAGCTGATAAATCTTTTTCCTTGGATCTTCGGGAGGAGGATTTGCTTGATCTAGCTCGCTCGAGTAAGGCAAGTGACCAAGATTCTAATTTTCAGGATTCTAAAAGGGCTACTGTTGCATCTGTCGATTTTGCCGTGGATGATGATTTGCGGGCTTTTGAAAATTCTACAGTAGCAAGTGATAGCAGCAAGCTTATTGATAAAAATTTTTCATCCTTTGAGCAAAAGGTTTTGTCAGATAATGATCTTGGCGATCCCAGAGATAATTCTTTTGCTAGTTTTGATGATGCAAGACAGGTCTTTTTATTTGATGATAAGACGGTCAAATTCAATCCTACTGATAATATCATTGAGTTTACCTCTAAGGACTTAGTCGTTGCCGATCAGATCAGCGCGGCTGCAGCATATATGAAAAAAATAGGCCAGTCTCAGATTACCTTGAAGCTTAATCCTGCCGATCTTGGTAAAATTAATGTACGTATTGTTTTTGCTGCAGATCAAAAAACCATTCAAAAAATTAATATTTCAGCAGAAAATCGCAATACTTTAGCGGATTTAAAAGTTGCTGTAGAGCAGTTGCGTGCATCGCTAAGCACAGTTACAAACGTAAAAGACACTGAGCTTACTTTTGATCTTGAGCATAATTTTAGCGATAATCATGGCGCTTTTAATCAAAAAGACTCCCAGCCCAAATATCAACAATCTTTAATCTATGAAAAAGCTTCTATTGATGCCATTGATTCTTATGGTATAGAAAAAGGTTATGATGAAGATGTTTCTAAAATTAATATTAGAGTTTAATTATTATGTCTATTCCATCTAATAATTTTTCACAGCGCTCTAGCAGTCAGTTGGAGCAAAAAAAGCCTCTTGGTCCTCGCAGCGATAATGACAAGCTTTTAGCGTCGTTTAATGATCGGCTAAAATTTCTTCAGAAAAATATGGAATCGCTGCCAAAAAGTTTTATCCCAACTGATGAGGATAGTGCTGGTAAAATTATGGACCAAATGCTCAAAGCTTCAAGTGACTTTATGGGCACTATGTTAGAAAAAAATAAGTTTGAAGCCAAGATTGCTAAAAAAGGTAGCGGGACGTTCGATCCTGACCAATTATTAGGCAAAGAGATAGGATATAACGACTCCGGTAGACATGGTGATAAGGTTGAAAATTCATTAACATTTAGCTATAATATTGATAAAAAGAGATTTTCAGATGCTATGCACCTCAAAGCTTCTTTAAGAGTTATGAATTCTGCTGGAAGAGAATTGGATAGAATCGAAACAGATGAGGTTAAGTTAGGTTCGAATAAGTTTAAGTGGACTCCTGAGGCTCCTAAAAAATTAACTGATGATGACTGTACGCTTGAAGTTGACTTAACATTTGAGGATGGAGAAGGCAAGAGCCAGACTATTAAAGGTGTTACTGATTTTAGCGGGAAGGTTACATCCCATAAATATAATGCAGGAAGAAGGAAGCGTGAGTTAATGATTGATGATGTTTCCATCGATATAGATAAGGTTGTGCAAGTTTTTGCTGATACTGCAAAGCAAAGCCAGATGGAAGATAACAACAAGCAACAATATCTTTATTGGATTGACAATAAAGTTACAACAAGAAGTGGCTGTGAGATTGTGGTAGGAGGTATTGACTGGTCAGATCCAAACCTGATTAAAGTTATTGATAAGAATGATCCTAAAAAAGCTTATCATGTAAATGATATTGTGTCTCTGTCTAGTGGTGATTCTCCAGCTCCGGCTCCCGAGCTTACGGGAGAAGAAAAAGCCAAAAACCTTTTGGAAAAAGGTCAGAAATTTGTAGGCAAAAAGATTTCTAAAGAGCTTTTAAGGGGTGTTTATGATGTAAATGCGCAGCAAGGATCTCTTGAGCTTGGCAAGGACAAGAGTTTCAAGAAATATCAAACCTTAGTAGCAGATATTGATTATAAGGATTCGACAGGCACTTTAGTAAACTTGCAAGTAGACAATAAATCAAGCCTAGCGCAAGGGATGTGTCTATCAAAAGCACGAGATAAAATATCGTTAAACTGGAGCAAAGTCGGTTCTGCTAAATATGAAGCATCTATAAAAGTGACTGCTCAATGTGTTGTAAGCGGATGTTACGTAACGAAAGGAAAGCTAATACTTCAAACTGATCAAGGTGATATCGGCGCAGATGATATTACGGGGGTGTCTAGCTGATAAAAATGATACTGCAAGCAGCCAGGATATTGGTAGACGTCCTATTTTTATAGTTATTGATGAAATTTTGCTAATTAAGTTTTGTTAATTAAATTTTGCTGATTATATTTTTAAAGAGTTCAAAAAGAGGTAAATAAGCTGTATAAATGAATCCTTTAATAAGCATAGATATTCAAGATATAGGTCAGCAGGAGGCTTTTGATGTTTTGCAAAGTCTTAAGTTAGAAATTAGCAAGCATAATAAAGCATATTATGTTGATAATAAGCCTCTTGTTAGTGATGCTCATTACGATATGCTAGTTAACGTCTTTAGCGCTATCTTGCTTAAATTTCCTGATCTTGTAATCCAGGATAATCCTCTTAAAGAAATTGGCGCAAAGGCAAGCGCAAAGTTTTCAAAAGTCGAGCATAAGATACCTATGCTTTCTTTGGACAATGTTTTTAATGCGCAAGAATTTGAAGACTTTATCACTAAGTGCCAGAAGTTTTTATTAATAGATTATTTTCCAGAACTATGCTGCGAATTAAAAATTGACGGCTTGTCGTTTTCTGCGTATTTTGTAGGCGGTGAATTAAAGTATGCTGCCACAAGGGGGGACGGTTATATAGGAGAGGATATTACTAAAAATCTAAAGACTATTGCCAATTTCCCTGCGCATTTAAGTGACGTTCCAGATATTTTTGAGGTCAGGGGCGAGATTTACATGCAAAAAGATGATTTTGCTAAGTTAAATCAAGCGCAATTGAGTATCGCTGAGCATGTATTTGCCAACCCCAGAAATGCTGCGGCTGGCTCAATAAGACAGTTAGATCCTAGCGTAACTGCCTCAAGGCCATTGCGATATTTTGTTTATGGGGCAGG
>CAMCJU010000003.1 GCA_945875085.1 Candidatus Phycorickettsia trachydisci | reverse complement strand
TAGAATCCCCTTGCTTTAGCTATGGGGAGTATGTCAAAATAGCACCTTCAAATAAACCAATTAATGCTCATTGCGATGTTGCCTAGATAGGCATCAAAAGTCGATGGCGCTATATCGAGACTGCTTATCATAGCACTGCCAGGCTCTGCATATTTTGAGGCAAAATAATCAACCGGCCCACTTCCATTTTTAAGACAATCGATATAGTCGCACAAATCATAATTCCACGGATAAAAATTTTCAGGGGCGGTAGTTATTATAAAAAAATTCTTGCGTGTTATCAATCCAAGTTCTTGATCTTGATACAGATTGCTATAGCAAGAATATATCTCAGATATAATTGTTGCAGCACTGTCACGAAAAACGTCCTGTAGCGCTGTTATATATACCGCTAATCTAGGGTCATTTTTCTCGTTATGCGACCAAATTTGCATAATTATTTTATCAAAGTCTTTTAAATCAACCGCCATATTTTTTAATTGAAATACTGCTTCGAAACGCTCCAAGTTCAGGTCACCTGATCCCAAAAGTATATATGTATCAAAAAGTTTTTCTTCTTTAAAACTATCGTATTGACGCTGAAAAAAAGAAGCAGACAAGGGTACATTATCAGCAATAATGATAACTGCACTTTTAGAGACAGGCTTTTCCCGTGGATCGATTTCCCGTGTATCCAAGACACACTGACCAATATGCTTAGATAATATACGTTCATGAATGTGTTGATACGATCGGCTTGATATTGCAAAATAATCACCAATACTATAAAGGCTAGAAATTTCATATATGGACATATTATCTAAGGTATACGATTCAGGCAATTCTGCAAGCATCTCTGGATATTTTTGTTCAAGCAATAATTTTGTGAATTTGTGAATTTTTAACTTTTCTAGCATTGCCTCACCCGCTGTCTTTACGAATTGTTTTAAATTTTCTTCAAAAGATTTGATCAGTTTCTCCTTATTCTCGATTTCTTCAGAGCGCTTTATTTTATGCAAACAACCTGATATCATTTCTAAAAAAGTCATTTTGTGACTATTGGTGTGGGCATTTTGAGCAGGATGAAAAGTAAATTTACAACTTTTAAGGCAACTTAAAACTTCCTGATAATTATTCTCGGTAAATATTCGACCATCTTCTAATTCAATATAAGCACAAACTTGCTTAATATTATCGAAATAATCTTGGCGAGCTTGTGGATCGATTGCATTTTCTTTAGAGATAGCAACTTTTTTAGCATCAAGCAATTTGAGCTCATATTTTGTTCTCATTTCCCAACGAACATCTTCAAATACAAGTTCTTGCGCATTAAGAAGGTTGTCGGATTTGGCTTTTAGTTCTTGCTGCAGTGCGCGCTGCTTATCCAATGTCGACTCCTTTGCGTAAAAATCCTTTATTGCTTTATTTCTTTGCTGATATATTTCTTCTTTGCTGGTAAATAATTTCTCAATTAAGTCGTAGCCTCCAAGATCTTCCACCTGGCTGCCCGGCGCCTCTTTTAAAGCCTTTAAAGAACCAAGGAAGTTTGCTAAACAGCTCTGATAATCACGACTATAAAACTTCAACGCTTCGTCTTCAGCTTGTTGTAATAGCTTTAAATTATCTTGAAGCTCAGTTTTTAACGATCTGTCTAGGCTATAAAAATCTCTACTTATAGTTTTGAACTTTTCATTTACCGGATCTATTAATGTTATTAATTGACGCTCTCTAGATAATGCTAATAGATTTTTCACTGTGGTTACATGGTAATTATTACTAATATTATAATGTATTTAAATTATTTTATTAAACAATTCAACAAAAGCCTACCCATTGACCTATCAATTGAGACGATACTTCAAAAGCGCATAATCAAAATAACTAATATATAAGATCAGTATGGTTGGTAGAATTAAAATATGGAATTTATAAGAATATTTGCTTTGAAGATTTACTTTTAAAGATATGTAGATATGTAAGAAGAAGCTCTTGCAAAAGAGGAAGCAAGCATGAGCGCCTGCCTCAATAAAACAACAATAATCAAATTGTTATTTCTACAATTTAGATGTTAAATTGTAATTTAGCTAAAAGAGCATGGCCATCAAATTTCCCCTTGAAAGATGGTTGATTCGCATCTGCCTTAGCAGCTGCTTCTTCTTTAAACTTACCAGTACCAAAACCTTGATAGTTATATTCAACACCCAATTTTACACCGTCAGCAACGTCAAAGCTAGCTCCAACGCCAACTAACCATGCAAGATTATTAGTTTTTTTACCAGAAGTAGATGCAGTCTTAGAAGCCTCTGCATCTGTGCCAATTGTGGACATACTAAGTTTTGGCTTTACTTGCGCCCAACCAAGACCTACTCCAAAGTAAGCTTTACCAAGATCGCTTATATCAGCAACATCAAAATAACCCCTAAGTTGCAATGAGTTGATTTCTCCCTTCAGCTTGCCAGTTGCATATTCCTTTCCAGCTTTTGTCATACTGAGTTTTGAATCACCAACAAATGGCTTAACAAAAACAGCCTCAAGACGAAAGTTTTCAACCAGATAGTAACCAACACCAACTAAGATCTGGCCGCTAGTGTCAGGCTTCTTAAATGTTCCTTCCACTTGGGCAGTTTCTGTATCACTAGTCTTTACGCTACTTTTCGCTGACTCACTTTTGCCTTGCATAACTAAGCCGCCTCCTACTGTGACATAATATTGATTATCGCCTTCAGCAAACACCGGAGAAATAACAGCCGACGCAGCTAAGCCTAAAAGTAATTTTTGGATTTTATTCATAACGTTTATTAAACCTGATCTAAATTATAAAATTCGCAACATAAAGCATTTCAATAAACTTCAATGCCCGAATCTATATCAGATTAATCGATCATTGCAAATCATACCACAACATTTAAATCTTAATAGCCAACACACTATCAATGTGTGAGAAAAAAGACACATTAATTTTGATACAAATCAAGAATGTATTTAATATCATGAAAAAAGACATCTTTTTAGTAGTAATAAAACTAAAATAATAATAAACCCCCATCACAAACCCAAGTTATTGAGTTATAATATTTCAGGTTATAATAAAATATAAAATTGCTTATATAAATTGCTCTATGGCTCAAGAAAGTAGCGAAGATCAAGACGAAGATTCCAAAACCGAAGAACCCTCCCAGAAAAAACTAGAAGAAGCTCTAGAAAAGGGGCAAGTCATTAACTCAAAAGAAGTCACTAGCTTCTTGATGATTTTTGGTAGCAGTATATTTTTAATTTGGATTCTACCATATAGCGTTCAAAAATATATAGCCAGCCTTAGGCTTTTAATCGAACAATCTGGACAAATTGCCATAAATTTAAAGCAAGTAGCAGATGTTTTGAATTTATCTGCTAAAAATGCCCTAACTTTTTTAGGACCGTTGCTATTTATTGTAGTAATCTTGCCTATTTTTTCTTCTTTTATTCAACAAGGACAGTTTGTTTTTAGCGGCTCGCAAATTACCCCTCAACTCTCGCGCATATCTCTACAAAGCGGTTTAAAAAGGTTGTTTTCGTTTAAAAGTATTTTGGAATTAATAAAAAGCCTTCTAAAAATCACCGTTATTGGCTTTTTCCTATACCTGATTATTAAATCTGACATAAAATCTTTAACCCTTTATCAAGATTTAAGTATCGCGCAAATAATTGATAAAATATCTACCATCGTCAAGCATGTGCTAATTTTTGTAATTATTGTAATGGCTGGTATCGCTGGACTTGACTATGGTTATCAGCGCTTTGAGTACTTCAAATCACTCAAAATGTCTAAATACGAGATCAAGCAAGAATATAAAGATACTGAAGGCAATCCACAAATCAAACAAAAAATGAGATCTATGCAAATAAGCAGGGCTCGAAAACGTATGATGGCAAGCATACCGAAAGCTGATGTTATTATTACTAACCCAACACATTATGCTGTTGCTCTAGCTTACGATAGTAGCTCAGGATCTGCGCCAATTGTAACTGCCAAAGGACTAGATCTGATCGCGGCGGAAATTAAAAAAATCGCCGAAAAATACGATATTCCAATCATTGAAAACAAACCTCTAGCCCAAGCTTTATATAAGATTCCTTTGGATGCGCCAATTCGCAAAGAGCATTATGAGGCAGTTGCCAAAATCATCAGCTACATCTATCAACGCAAAAACAAACGATCATGAAAAAACTTTTATGAAGAAAATTTTAGCCGGCTCAATACTATCTGCAAATTTACTGCATTTAGAAAGAGAAGTTTTCGAATTGGAGCGCGCTGGTGTTGATATGCTCCACGTGGATATAATGGACGGCGATTTTGTACCCAATATCTCTTTTGGGCCAAATATAGTACAAGCCTTAAAAGGAATATCCAAGCTGCCTTTAGATGTCCATCTGATGGTCAGTAAACCAGAAAGACATATTGAGAGCTTTATTGCAGCAGGAGCAGATATGCTAACTATTCACTTAGAAGCAACGACTCACGCTGATAGAGTGATAAATCAGATTAAAAATGCTGGCGTAAAAGCTGGCATCGCTTTACTGCCCTCAACTTTGCCAAGTAGCATTGATTTTCTGGTAGATATACTAGATTTAGTATTAGTAATGAGCGTGAATCCTGGCTTTGGCGGGCAAAAATTCATCCCAAATCAACTGGAAAAAATCAAGATTTTATCAGGTAAGTTAAGGCCTGATACAATACTTAGCGTTGACGGCGGCATCAATCAAGAAACAATATTGCCAGCTGCGCTGATGGGGGCAAATTTACTAGTTAGCGGCAGCTATCTATATCAAAACAATGCCATTAGGGCCAATGTTTCCCGCTTAAAATCAGTATTAGACAGCTGCAAAAAGTTTTAAAAGACGCTTTATAGCTAATCATTTATCAATTTATCCTATAAAACCTCAAATTAACCCTTTAAATTGCTGAGCTATTTTTTCATATTCAAGCTTCAAATCTGGTCCAATTGCGCTTAGCGTTAACTTGGAAGAAAAAATGCTCCTAGCGCTTTGCAAGATGTCATTAACTTCAAGGGCGTTAATCTGCTTTAATATTTCCTCAAAGTTAATCTGCCTCCCAAAGATAGCAAGATTTTTAGCAGAAGTTTCAGATTTATAGCCAGACTCTTCTTCGGCCATGATCATGCTGGCTTGTATCTGATCTTTAGCCCTAGTAAGCTCGCCACATGAGATGTTGCTGCAAATTGAGCTTACTTCATTATGTAACTGACAAAGCAGATTATCAAGATTTTCAGGAGTGGTCGAGCCATATAAACAAAATAGGCCCAAATCACTATAAGAGCTGTTAAAAGATCCCACAGAATAAACCAGGCCATGCTTCTCGCGAATGTTTTGAAATAACCTTGAGGAAAGCCCCCCGCCTAAAATAAGCGACAATACTTGAGCTTTGTAAAACTCTTGCTCATTGACATAAGAAACGCCCTGAAAGCTTAAAATAAGGTTAACCTGCTCTAGATCTTTACTAACTATGATATTGCCAGGGGTGTAATAACCTTGCTCATAGCTTGCTTTTTGGCCATTAGGTAAGGAGCCAAAAAAATCCTGCGCGAGAGTTTGGAAGTCTGCGTGAGTAATATTTCCAGCAACCGATATGATTATATTATCGCTGTGATAGTGTCTTTGGGTATATTGCTCAAAGGAAGAGGTGTTAAATTTAGATATGCTTTCTTTGCTGCCTAAAATAGACTTGCCAAGAGCCTGCTTATCAAAAACTATTTCTGTTAGATTGTCATAAACCAGCTCGTCAGGATTGTCTAACACCGCGGCCATTTCTTGAAATATTACATTTCTTTCCTTATCTATTTCCTCTTGATCAAACTTGGAGTTTTGTAAAATATCGGCCAAAATATCCATGGCAATATGTATATGCTTGCTTAAGACTTTTGCGCAATATACAGTATGTTCTTTGGAGGTGTAAGCATTAAATTGCCCCCCTATAGTGTCAAACTCCACAGCAATTTGCTGATAGGTTCTTTTTTGCGTTCCTTTAAAAGCCATATGCTCTAAGAAATGACACATACCGTGCTCAGCTTCAGATTCATACCTGCTGCCTATTTTAACTAAAATATTAATACTTACCGAATTGATTGCCGGCATGTAAGTAGATACTAATTGAAGATCGTTACTTAACTTACTTATTTGGAGCATATATGTTTTAAATGATTATTTAGTGTATTTTGAATGATCTGGGCGCTAAAATTATCAGTTAAGCAAGCATATGCATTGCGCGCTAGACTTTTTGCAAGATCAGGCTTGCGTGATAATAGCCAAATTTTTTCTGCCATATCTTGAGCATCTCCTAATTTACAAAGCAGGCCGCTAAACCCATCTGATATATTCTGACTTGGTCCTGCGGATTTGCTAGCTATAATTGGCGTGCTATGCATCATGGCCTCCAAAGTAACGATGCCAAATGGCTCAATTAATGACGGGAGGCAAAAAATATCTATTTTGTCAAAAAATTGATCTTTATCTTTGACCCATCCGATAAATTCTACATTTCTTAAGCTTAATTTTTGGACTAATTTTTCCAGCTCTATTCTTTGCTGACCATCTCCGCCAATAACAACCTTAAAATCTCCTCCTCTTTGCTGCAGTAATAAAATCGAGTGCAGAAAAATATCCAAACCTTTTTGGGGCACTAACCTTGAGAGCGTGCCTAATGTAATGACTTTAGAGAAATCTTTAACCTGAAAAGATCTAGTAATCTCAAGACTATTGCCTACGATATATATCCTGTCTTGAGGTATTTTTTTTCTTTGGAGAAAATCTGCCAAGTGCTGAGTGATGGAAAAAACATAGTCGGACTTTTTAAACCATTTGTAATTGTAGTTATGGGCAGCTGATATTAGTTTATAGCCAGTATAAAGTCTTGCGTAATGAGAGAATTTAATAGCTCTACTTGTGTGGGCTATAATGCAATCTGGATTAAAATTTTTAAAAATCTTTCTGAGCTGAAAAATTGAGTACACGTCCCATTGGCATAGGTTTTTGATCTGCTCTCCTTGATCTGAATTTTTATACTCTTGGGTAATTTGGCTGTTTTCAGAGGTAATGTTTAGCACATCATTACCTGCATTTGTCAGCATGTTGCTATAATTGAGAAAAGCCTTTTGTATGCCTCCAAGATCTCTGCTGAGCATTATGTTCATGATTTTCAAATTTGCTTCTAATGCCTATAATTTAAAAATTTTAACCATCATTGGATTATAGCAGCGCTTTGGAAAATCCCCAAAAACAAACTTGCAAAAAAATCTATTGCCATGACTTGATTTTTAATCTTAAAATTAATATGATGTAATTGTCGCCCTTGAAAATATTCCTCGATAGCTCAGCGGTAGAGCAATCGGCTGTTAACCGATCGGTCGCAGGTTCGAATCCTGCTCGGGGAGCCACAAATTATCTATCAAAATAAGCTGCCAAAATAAGCGCAGAGTCAGCCACAAAATCCGCCTTATATACTTTTCAATACAACATTCACCACATCAATATTTAATTTAGCCAAAATTACCATCAGGAATCTTGCGCTAATATTTGCAGACCACTACAATAATGATAGAATTTTATTCTATAAACTTCCAGAAGTAAGTAGCGCGAATAAAATGGTTAATATACTGCTCAAATACTTGAAATACACCCTTTAAACATAATGCAAAAACGTAAGTATAATTTGGCAATATTAATTGGCAATCTTTTAGATCATTATGACACGCATATTTATACTTTGCTGGCTCCCTTCATTGCATCGGTGTTTTTTTGCGACGACCTGCCGTTAATTAGTCAAATCAAAGCTTACGGCATAGCCTCGATAGGTCTGATCACAAGGCCTCTTGGAGCGGCTTTGTTTGGCAGATTTGCCTCAGTAGTTGGGCCATTAAAAGCTTTAAAATATTCTTTAATTGGCGTTGCTTGCTCAACTTTCATAATTGGTCTGTTACCAAATTATCAACAAATAGGATGTCTAGCGCCAATATTGCTTTTAATTATGAGGGCTATGCAGTCTATTTTTGCTTCTGGAGAAGGAGCCATAGCCGGATTATATTTAATATCTACCAATCCGCAAAGACGAAGATTTTTCAGTAGCGTCTATGGACTCTCAACATTATTTGGCATGCTTATCGCCTCCTTAGTAGCAGAAAGGATCAGCAAAAGTAGTGATCCTATGCTATACTGGCGCGTTGGCTTTTTCTTAGGCTTTGCAACTAGCATAGTTGGAATATTAATAAGAGCTTCAAGATATAAATTTGACAGAGTAGTTAAAGAACATAACTTTAGCAGCATGAGTATAATTAAATCTTCTAAGGCAAAAATATTGCGCATCGGAATTTTAAATGGCTTTAGCTACATATCCTATCCGATCTCATTTACAATTATTAACACCATTTTACCAATTACAAAAAAAATCTCCATCAGCCAGGCATTGGAGCTCAATACCTATCTAATTATCCTCGATGGCTGCGTAATACCTATAGCTGGGTGGATACTTAAGGATATTAAAGTTGAAAAATTTATGACAGGCTGCGCTTACTGTTTGATATTTTGTGCTTCGCTTTTATTGTGGCTTCTTCCAACTTCAAGCGTCAATGAGATCACTTTGATGAGAATTTTAGTCGTTACAACGGGAGTTCCATTTTCCATAGCTCTAAAAATCTGGACTGCAAATGTCACTGATTCATGCGGAGCAGAAAAATACTTAATTAACGCTCTTGGGGGCGGTATTGGCATGGAGCTTTTAGGGCGCAGTACAGCAGTTGGGGCATTGTTTATTTTTCAGCATTTTGGTAGCTTTTTGCCCTATATTGCTTACGTCATTACATTAGGAGCAAGCGCGATCTACTGCCTTAAGTCATATCCTAAAAATTAAAATGTCTTTAGTTGCAAGTAATTATGCTGATCTAGATTTTCATCTTGATATATATGAAATATTAAACATTGCCCCAGATATTATATCAAATGATAGCAACAACGTTAACTATTGGCTGGCATTAATAGCTACCTCAAATAATTATCACCATAATCTTACATACATCAATCAGATCATCGCTATTATTGAAAAATTCCACAGCTACTTTCATTTTGAGCAGTCCTTCGCATATACAATATCGGCATATACTAAGCGTGCAGCAGGCAATTTTGGCGATGCAAAGCACTATTTGGCTAAAGCTCAGTTTCAAGACCCTATTAATAAATTGGCGCAAAATTTACCAGATCAGCTAAGCGCGGTTTTAGCTTATGATAAAAATTACCAATACGAGCAAGAGTTCTTACGCTTTGTTGCCAAAGAATTTAAAACTACGCAGCAGCTTAAATCTTTAGATCGGGCTATCAGATATGTTTATTTGGGCAAAATAAGGGACGCGCAAATTTTACTGCAAGATTTCTCTTACGATTCGCATAGGTTTTGGCTGATAAAAGCCATTAGCCACCTTTATGATCATGATTTACTAAACGCTTTAAAATGTATAGAACAAGTAGGCAAAATGCTTGAAATATCGCATCAAAACTATCATCAATATGCAGCAGGAATTTATCAATTACGCGCTAAAACTTTCTCTGCCCTTGGTCATGATCAGGTAGCTAAAAACGATCTTATCAAAGCAAGAAATCTTTGCCCGAAATCTTTATAAAGGTCTGAAATTTTTATTCTTAGCAAGACGTATTATTGATACATAATAATTTTTTTAGCTAACACAACTGTTTTTTTAACTAACACAACTGAGCTAAATTACCACTTTATAGAAAAAAACTTATCCACATAAGCTATGTGGATAAAATTAGCGATAACAGGCCACTTTTTTAAGTAAAATATAGAGGTTTACCTCTAACAGCTGAACATTTTTGTCTTTTTACTGCAAAATGCAAATTGTTGATAATTTTGTGGATAAAGTGTAGAAAAGATAGAAAAGAAAAGTTATCCACAGAAATCCACATTTTATCCTCAACATAATTAACACACTGAACCTTAAAAAAAATTATGTAGATAAATGGCAAAAAACAGCTTAAATACTTAAGAAATATAAGGTAAACTCAAGTCATGAAAAATGTTGACAACTTTGTGGATAAGTCAGAATCCAACATAAAAATGGACACTACAACAACAAAAAAATAAAGAATAATAATATAGTAATTTTAATGAGAAAGACAATCCCAAAAATTTGGCTCATGAGACAAGCAGGTAGGTATATGCCTGAATATCAAGAAGTTAGAAAATCATTTCCATCCTTTTTAGATTTATGCTATGATCCAGAAAAAGCAGCTAAGGTAACAATGCAGCCTGTGGATAAATTTGACCTAAGTGCTGCAATAGTATTTTCAGACATACTTGTAACAGCTGATAGTCTTGGTGTAAAAACAGAATTTAAAGAAAACCAAGGACCTGTCCTAGAGAAAATGAACACACTCCAGCAAGCAAAAAATTTAGTAATAACAGAAAAATGTTGGCAGTTTAGTCAAATTGCTAAAACTATAGAAATAGTAAAAAAAAGAATTAACAATAAACCTATCATAGGATTTGTCGGAGGTTCATGGACAGTTTGTGCCTATATATTGGAAGGAGTAGGAAAAACAGGGTTTAAAGAAGCGATAAAAAAAATATACACAGATCCGCTCCTTGTAGAAATATTAATAGAAAAAATAACCCAGCAAAATATCTATTACCTAAAAGAGCAAATACGAGCAGGAGCAAATTTCGTTCAGATCTTTGAATCACATGCAGGAATAGTGCCGCCAGAAAAATTTGAAGAATTAGTAATAAAGCCTACCAATAATATCTGCCAAGCAATAAAGGAAGAATTTCCAAATATAGATATTATAGGATTTCCAAGAGGATGCGGTTATTTATATGATAAATTCATCGATGAAACAGCAATAGATATAATAGGCTGTGACCAATACATTCCTATTAAAAAGATGCGCGGGTGGCAAAATAAAAAAATAGTGCAAGGAAATCTTGACCCTTTAGTTTTATTCAGTAATCCTGATATTATAAAAGAAAAAGTTAGAAACATAATGGATAATCTTGACAAAGAAAAACTAATTTTTAATCTAGGACATGGTATATTACCTGGTACACCAGTAGAAAATGTCAAGTTCTTGAGTTTGTGCGTACAATCATGGTAAAAACAGCAATAATTCTCTTAAATCTTGGAGGACCTAGAAAACTATCCGAAGTAAGGAGTTTCTTATTTAATCTATTTTACGATAAAACTATTTTAAATTTTCCAAATCCAATAAGATGGCTCATGGCACAAATAATATCACGGGCTAGAAACAAAAAAGCCTGCGAAATATATAAGCTACTGGGAGGAAAATCCCCAATCTTAGAGGAAACTATAGCTCAAGCAACTGCGCTAGAAGATGTTCTAGATAAAAATAAATACAAGGTTTTTGTATGCATGAGACACGCAAAACCTAATGTAGATGATCTTGAGCAAGAAATAAAGCAATACAATCCAGATCAAATAATAGCCATACCTCTATACCCACAATTTTCATATACCACAACACATTCAGCAGTAGAGCAAATTAAAGCTAGATTTAAAAATATAAAAACAAAGTTTATAGGATGCTTCTACACATCAAAACAATTTATCGATACACATGTTGATTTAATAAAAAATGCCCTGGAAGAAGTAAATTTAAGTAATTGCATTGTTTTATTCTCAGCCCATAGTTTGCCGGTAAAAATAATTCAAAAGGGAGATCCATACGAATCACAAGTAAAAGAAACTGTTGCAAAAATAGTAGAAAAATTACCAGTAGTAGAATATAAGATCACCTATCAAAGTAAAGTTGGGCCGATAAAATGGCTAGAGCCCAAAACAGAAGACGAGATTCTAAAGGCTTGTTTAGAAAAAAAAGAAATAGTAGTAGTAGCAATTAGTTTTGTCTCTGAACACTCAGAAACTCTTGTGGAATTAGACATAGAGTATAAAAAAATAGCTCAGGAACAAGGCATAAAATATGTAAGAGTGCAAACTTGCAGAACCCATCCAAAATTTATACAATCTCTAAAATCTTTAATTGAAATATCTGAAAATAACCCCCAAAACATAACATCAGAAGCTGGAAAAAGATTGTGTAACAAAGATTTTAAATATTGTATCTGTAAATAAAAATGTCAAATTATTATGATTGGTTCAAGGCTTTACATGTAATTGCGGTAATATCATGGATGGCAGGAATGCTTTACTTGCCTCGATTGTTTGTTTACCACTGCGATGCAATTAAAGGTGGAGAAGCTGATGAAAAACTAAAAATTATGGAAACAAAGCTGATTAAAATAATTATCAACCCTGCAATGATAATAACTTTAATATCTGGCCTAACAAATGCATATATATACGGACTTGGAAACTTAGGAATCTGGTTTCATATCAAAATGTCTGCTGTGCTAATTCTAATACTCATACATGGTCTGCTAATAAAATGGCATAAAAAATTTTTGCAAGGACAAAATACATTTCGCGCTACTTTTTTTAAAATTATCAACGAAACAATCACTGGTTTAATGGTAATATCAGTAATTATGGTAGTAGTTAAGCCTTTTGGATAAGATGATAATAAATTCTAAAGATCATAGATATATGCAAATAGCTCTAAATCTTGCAAAAACAGCATTTTTAAACAATGAGGTTCCAGTAGGTGCCGTGATAACAAATGATAGTGGAATCGTCTCCAGAAGCTATAATATGGTAGAAAAATTAGCAAATCCTACTATGCATGCTGAAATCATTGCAATCAATAAGGCTTGTAAAAAACTAAGAAGCAAATTTCTAGACCAATGTAACATGTATATAACTTTAGAGCCATGTAATTTATGCATACAAGCTATATCAATGGTTAGATTAAAAAAGATATTCTTTGCAACAGAAAACCCAAAGCTTAAAGAAAAACATGTTTTGTATAAATCAGAAGTATACCATGGAATATTAGAGACAGAATCTAAAGATTTGCTTGAAAACTTCTTTCAAACTTTGAGGATATAGTAATCTATGTTATCCTAATTTGAAATAATTCAAAGGTTATAACATGCTATTTTTTATCGGTATAATTATTGTTTTTGCATCAGTAATCACTGGATACATGATGCACGAAGGTGATTTAATGCTATTATGGCAACCAGGAGAACTTCTAATTATACTAGGAGCAGCAATTGGTGCGAGCATAATTACAAATCCTACAAACGTACTCATAGAATCTGTAAAATCCTTAGCTTTTATAGTAAAACGCAAACCCTATAAAAAAGATGACTATTTGGAATTATTAGTATTCTTTTTTAATATTACAAAACTGTTAAGATCTAAGGGGGTAGTTGAAGCAGAGTCTCACATAGAAGATCCTTATAGAAGCGATATATTTAGCCAGGCGCCAAGTATTTTAGCAAATAAAATCAACACAAGTTTTGTTTGTGATAATTTTAGATTAATAACAATGGGATGTGATGATTCTCATGAATTTGAAAGCATTATTGATAATGAAATAGAGCTAGCTGAATTTACATTTCATGCTCCAAGTAAAGCTTTTTTAACATTAGGTGACTCATTACCTGCTTTAGGTATAGTTGCTGCAGTATTAGGAGTTATTATCACAATGCGCAGTATCGCAGAACCTCCTGAAGTATTGGGCTCATTAATAGCTGCGGCATTAGTCGGAACATTTACAGGAGTTTTATTTGCTTATGGGTTATTTAATCCAATTGGCCATTTCTTATCAAAATATTCTGATTATCAAATAAGATATTTAGAATGTATTAAAATAGGTATGATATCATATTTAAATGGCAATACTCCTTCGATAGTAGTGGAATTCATGCGAAAGGTTATCCCTAAGGATGTTAGACCTTCTTTTAATGAACTAGATAGATTAATTAATTTAAAAAAGACAAATCCATGAATAAAAACAAATCAAAAGTTATAATACGTAGGATAAAAGACGATCCTACGAAAGAACATCATGGTGGAATGTGGAAAGTTGCATATGCTGACTTTATTACCGCCTTAATGGCGCTTTTTATGTTATTGTGGGTGCTAAATTCTGCTCCAAAAAAAAATCTGGCAGGAGTAGCTAATTATTTTAACAAGGTAAATTTAAAAAATAGCTCTTTTGGGGCGCAAGAGGGTAGTGAGCAAAACAAAATGAAAGGTATTCTATCGGAAAATCAATTTGATGGATTATTGTCAGAATCTGACAAAAGAAACTTTGTAAATTTAATATCATCTGTAAAAAACAATCTAAATGTAAAGAACTTTCAAAATAACTTAATTATAGATAGTACTGAAGAAGGTCTGAGAATTCAAATTATAGATTCAGATGATAGACCGATGTTTAAACCAAATACAAATCAGATTCATCTTTACATGATTAATATCTTGACGGAAATTGGTAAATTAATAGCATTATTACCAAATAAAGTTTCTATAATAGGTCATACATCTTCTGTGAAAAATACTCAAGCAGAAAAGCTAAATTTATGGAATTTATCGGTAGAAAGAGCCTTAAAAGTTAAAGAATTTTTATCTGAAATTTTGCCAGATAAGCAGTTTAGTTCAGTCACTGGCAAAGCTGATACTGATAACATAGATAATTTAAATCCTTATAGCTCTAAAAATATAAGAATTTCTTTACTAATTTTAAAAGAGAAAGATTGATTATGGATATAATATACATAAAACTGATAATTTTATTTGTTTCTTTTGTAATAATTGTATATTTTACTAAGCAAATATTTTTTAGCAAAAATGAATCAAGTAAGCAGGAAAGTAGCAATAACGATTATTTAGTTAAAAACGATCCAAATGCCCAAACTTCATATGAAAAAACTAAAGTTAATTTTTTTAGCTTAGAAAATATTAAGAATAAACTAGAACTATCTTGGGAGTTTTTATATGAAATTACCGAAATAGTATTAAAAAGATTTAGTTCTCAAGATAGGGGATTTGTTCATAAATTAGGAAAAACACTTCTTAATGCTGGAATGCAGTACAACCATGTAATTGACTACAGTATTGACCTTGAAAGGATAAAACAACAAGCTAGTGATAAGAATAAATCTTCTCAAAAGATTAACAGATAAAAAATGACTCTCAGACCTAAACTTGTATTATTAATAATTTTTCTTTTATCAAGTATTTTATCAGGATGTGTTGCAGCAGTAGGCACCGGAGTTATATCGCTAGGATTAAGCGCTGCAAAAGATAAAACCATAGGTCAATCTATAGACGATAGCGCCATTTCATCAAGCATAAAAAGAAGTTTCTTAGTTTCTGGATTTAAAAAACTCTACATAAGAATCAATGTTGAAGTAGAAAAAGGTAGGGTATTATATACAGGATATGTTAAAGATGATCAAGACATACTTACAGCTATAGACATCGCTTGGAAACAAAAAGGAGTTAAAGAGGTTATCAATGAGCTTATCGTTGAAGATAGCGATAGTAAATCACCTTATGTAAAAGATTCATGGATTACTGCCCAAATAAAAACCAGAATTTTTTTAAACAGAAAAATTAAATTCATAAACTACACAATAGTTACCAACAGAAAAACAGTCTATATATTTGGTTTTGCAAAATCTGATGAAGAGCTCCAAGAAGTCGCTAGCATTGCAGCTTCTATTAATGGCGTAGAAAAAGTCATAAGTCATGTAACTATTAAAGATCAAGACGATGGCATATATCCAAATACATAATTTACATAAAAGCTTTGGCAGTAATAATGTATTATCTGGGGTTGATTTTGAGTTATTAAAAGGTGGCTCGATGGTAATTATTGGCAGATCTGGAACTGGCAAATCAGTATTAATAAAAAATTTAATAGGAATTATTAAGCCCGATAGCGGGTTTGCAACAATAGAAGGAGTTAATCTTGCAACAGCAAGACGGGCAGAAAAGGAAAATATACTATCTAATTGTGGATTTCTATTTCAGGGAGGCGCTCTGTTTGATTCATTAACTATCGAAGAAAATATAACTTTTTTTATTAGTCAATATACCAATTTAGACAAAAAACAAAGGCGCGATTTAGCAGCAAGTAAGCTATATGACGTAGGTTTAGAAGATAGATTGATAGATTTATACCCGTCAGAATTATCTGGAGGAATGATGAAGAGGGTTGCGCTAGCTAGAGCTATTTGCGCTGATCCTAAGCTGATAATGTTTGATGAGCCTACAACTGGCCTAGATCCTATAATGAGCAATATTATTAATGATTTAATAGTTAAAATAAGAACAAAATTAAACGCTACAACAATTACAATAACACACGACATAAATAGTCTTCGTAAAATTGCTACTGAAGTTATAATGATTGAAAAAGGAAAAATCGTCTGGCAAGGCAATAAAGACCAGCTTGATACAACAAACAATCAATATATCAAACAATTTATTAATGGAAAGATGACCGGTCCGATAAATTTAAGTTAGTTTTTATGCTATATCACCTATCACTACAATACACCCACATAAGTCATATTGCCAACTTGTTGCATTATTTAACAGTTAGAAGCGGAATAGCGGCGTTTATTGCCTTATTATTATCAATAATTTTTGGCAAAAATATAATCAGCATATTAAAAAAGCATCAATCTAAAGGTCAGCCAATTAGGAATAATGGCCCTGAAACACACAAAGATAAAGCCGGCACTCCAACAATGGGAGGTGTGATGATAATTTTCTCAAGCTTAATATCTTGCTTGATATGTTGTAATTACAATAGCCCATTTGTACTTTTGAGTTTGTTTGTTTTTGTTTCATTCGGATTGCTTGGTTTTGTCGATGATTATTTAAAAGTAGCAAAACAAAGCCCAAAAGGCGTTAGTGTAAAAACTAAAATGATCACTCAAATAATTATAAGTGGAATTATTTATTTAGTCGTGGCACGTCTGATTCCTGAAAAATATACTCACATTTATTTTCCATTTTTCAAGAATTTTTATTTGGATCTAGGGTTGATGTTTTTTCCTTTTGTGATATTGGTGATATCTGGAGCATCTAATGGGGTTAATTTAACAGATGGTCTAGACGGTCTTGCGATAGTGCCTTTTGGGATGAGCGCTTTTTGTTTTGCAGTCATTGCCTATTTTGTTGGCAATGAGAGTTATGCTAACTATTTACATATACTCCATATCCCTGGCGCTAGTGAGTTAATGGTTGTTTGTAGTAGTTTAATAGGCAGTAGCATTGGGTTTTTATGGTTTAATGCAAAACCTGCTGAAGTGTTTATGGGCGATACTGGCAGTCTTGCTCTTGGAGGTTTTCTTGGAGTTGTAAGTATTTTGACTAAGCAAGAAATAATCCTTAGCATCGCTGGAGGAATTTTTGTGATAGAAGCTTTATCGGTAATTATCCAGGTGTCATATTTTAAGATGACAAAGGGTAAAAGGATTTTTAAAATGGCCCCAATACATCATCACTATGAAAAAGAAGGCCTGCCTGAGACAAAAGTGGTTATAAGATTTTGGATTTTATCTCTGATGTTTACAATCATCGCCTTGATTTCATTTAAAATCAGATAAATTATTCATCCAGCAGCTATTAATGCAGAGGTGCTAAAGTGTTTTAATATGATAAAAGTCATATTATTAAACAAATGCTAAACTACTTTAAAAATTTTTTTGTTACCAAGAAAAATCCAATTATTTAGATAATTTCTACTTTTCTAATGATATAGTTGACATACTCCCCATAGCTAAAGCAAGGGGATTCTAAAGGTTCAGACAATGGATGCCAAGAGATGAATCTCGACTAACTCCATCTAGCCTTACCGTAGATGCCCCTACGGCTAGTATATTAAGTGCTGCATTTAAATCTCTATCGCA
>CAMCJU010000002.1 GCA_945875085.1 Candidatus Phycorickettsia trachydisci | reverse complement strand
TTGCGATAGAGATTTAAATGCAGCACTTAATATACTAGCCGTAGGGGCATCTACGGTAAGGCTAGATGGAGTTAGTCGAGATTCATCTCTTGCATCCATTGCCTGAACCTTTAGAATCCCCTTGCTTTAGCTATGGGGAGTATGTCAATGGACAAAATCATTAGACAAAATAGCCTATTATAGCCTATTGCTTAAAATGCGCATTGAAGATATAATCTTTAAAAGGTAGTATTTTAAATTTCTAAGAACTAATCAAAGCGTCTAATAAAAAACGCCCAAAAGAAGGCGTCCAAGAAAAAACGTCCAAAAGAAGGCATTTAATAAAAAAAGCACTCATAACACAAAAAGCACAGAACCATCCATGAAAATACCAACCTCAAAACTAACATTAGTAACAGCTTTAGTAGCATCTTTGCTTGCTCTATTTACATCTCAATTGGCACTATCTTCTGAAGCGTCAAGGGAAGCGCCAAGTAGGGATAGAGGAGCAGATAGCCCCGCGCAAAGCATTATCGATGAAGGCATGATCAATGAAAATCAAGTGCTGCAAATTAGTAATGCACGCTTAAAGATAAACCCAAGTGGCAAAAACGCAGCCGCGTACATGACTATCAAAAACAATAGTACAAATGAAGTAGTCATAAAAAGCATCAGCGTTTCGCAAGACTTCGCAAGTAAAGCCGAAATGCATGAAACAATTACTAAGATAATTGATAAGCAACAAGTAAAAGAAATGCGCGCCGTAGAAACATTTAGCATCCCGGCTTTAGGTACATTACAATTAAAACCAGGAGACAGTCATATTATGCTTCTTGATTTAACGCAGAACCTTAGCAAAGATGGCAAAGAGGTAGAATCGGTAACAATAACCCTGAACTTTAAGGACAATGAATCTCAAGATGTAGCTGCTCAAGATGTGCGCTTAAGAGTAGAAACATTTGGGAGCACTAAAAGTCTTCAAAAAAAGATTCAAAAATAGATAGATAAGATCGGAGGCATTGCAGTAATAAGCCGTAAGTTTTTTATACAATACTATTCAAGATGCAAGCGCAGGCAAATTTATCAGTATCATGCAGCAAATGGGGTCTGCATCCTGAAATTAATCTTCAGGCCATTAACGATATCTTAAAATTGACATTCATGCAATTTGACAGCTTTAAAAACATCCAATTAAGTGTTGCTGTTTTACTGACAAACGATAGCCGCATGAGATGTTTGAATAATAAATATTTACACAAAAACAAGCCAACAAATGTGCTATCATTTCCACAATTTGCTTTTGATTACAGAACCTTAGCTAGCTTTAAATCTAGCCAAGAAATAATATTTTTGGGCGACGTGGCATTTGGCCATCAAACCTTAGTCAAAGAAGCAAAACATTTCTCAATAAGCATTTTGGAGCATTTTGCTCACTTGCTAATACATGGCACTTTGCATCTACTGGGGTTTGATCATGAGCAACAAGATGATGCCGAAGTAATGGAATCTTTAGAAGAAAACATTTTATTTAAATTTCTCAAGCCTTCTAGAGCGCAAAAGTAAAAAACCATCTAATACGCCTAATATAAATGCCGGAATTACCCGAAGTTGAAATAACTAAAAATTTCTTATCAAACATAATTTTAGATAAAACTGCTACAGACGTCATAGTTTTTAACAGCAAATTGCGCTACAGTGTACCTGAAGAAATTGGCCAGATCATCGGGGGCAAAATTATCAAGCTAGAAAGAAGGGCTAAGTATTTGCAGATATTTTTCAATAATAACCAAGTTCTTATAGTGCACCTTGGCATGAGCGGGAGAATTTTAGCCTACGCCAATGATTACACGCCTGAAAAACACGACCATATCGTGATTTATTTAGAACCCAATACTACATTTGTATACAACGATCCAAGAAAATTTGGCTTTTTTGACTTAGTCCACCATGACGATCTACATAACTATAAATTCTTTAAATCACTAGGCTTAGAGCCATTATCCGAGCAGTTGAATGTCGATACTTTATACCAAATGTTGCAAGAATCGAAAATAGGCATTAAGAAATTTCTCATGATGGGGAGCTTTATCGTGGGAATTGGCAATATTTACGCCTGTGAAATTCTTTTTAATGCCAAAATCCACCCCCTATCCATGACGCAAAATATTTCTTACAGCATTACTCAAGAGCTGTTAAAAAGCATAAAAAATATTCTGCACGATGCGATTGCTCTAGGAGGATCTTCTATCAAGAACTTCGTTGACCCCGATGGTAATAAAGGTCATTTTGCTGGAAATTTTCAAGTTTATTCAAGACATCAGCAACACTGCTTTACATGCAACAATCTTGTTGAAAAAATCATCATCGCAGGGCGCTCTACTTTCTTTTGCCCGTTATGTCAATTTCATTAATGTATAAAAGCATATGAACGGCAGACAGGTAATTCAAGAGCAGATCAAAACTCTGCCTCAACTTCCGGGGGTCTATCAAATGATAGATCAGCAGGACAATATATTGTATATAGGCAAGGCCAAAAATTTAAAAAAAAGAGTCAGTAATTATATAAAGGAAGACTTGCCAATTAGAATAGCAAGAATGGTCTTTAATGTACGGGAAGTAAAATACATCGTTACTAACTCAGAGGCAGAAGCCTTGTTGATGGAGGCTATGCTGATTAAAAAAGTCAAACCAAAATTCAATATCCTTCTAAAGGATGACAAATCTTTCCCCTATATTAAAATATCCAACCATGCGTGTCCGCAGATCAGCAAATTTCGCGGCAATGTTTCTGACAAAAGCGCCAAAAATAGCGGCAAAAATAATGATGATTTTTTTGGACCCTTTGCCTCCTCAAGCCAAGTGGATACGGCAATTACAGAGATACAAAAAATATTTAAGATCAGAACTTGCTCTGATGCATATTTTAGTATCAGAAAAAGACCCTGCCTGATGTATCAAATACAAAAATGCAGCGCTCCATGCGTTAATAAGCTAACCGTAGAAGAATATCAAAATTTGGCCAGGCAGGCAAAAAACTTCCTATCTGGCAAATCAAAAGAACTGCTGGAAGATTTGAGCAAAGAAATGCACAAATATAGCAAAAATTTTGAGTATGAAAAAGCTGCAAATATTAGAGACCGCATCAAAGCGGTAGAATATGTGCGCCAAAAAAATAGCATGTCTCTAACAACAATTACAAATGCTGATATTATCGCTATCAAATCTCTAGACAACATCACTTGCGTTCAGGTCTTTATATACAGAGCAGGGCAAAACTTTGGCAACAATCAATACTTTCCCATAAATGCTGAAAATGTTCCTGTAAACGAAGCTTTAATGAGCTTTATCGGGCTGTTTTATCAAACCAAGAAAAGCCCTGAGAAAATAATGCTTGGTATCGACTTAGAGGATGAAAAAGGCGTGCTAGAAGAAGCTTTATACAAACTTCATGACGTTAAAACAAAAATTTGCATGCCTACTAATAAAGAGCACAAGACGTTGATGGCAATGGTTGAGCAAAACGCTCTTTTAGCATTGGAAAATAAAGCGAGCAAATTAAATAGCATTCAAGAAAATTTAATAGGCCTGCAGCAGCTATTTGATTTAAGCAAAATCCCTGAAAGGATAGAAGTTTACGATAACAGTCATATAATGGGGCAACACGCAGTAGGAGCAATGATTGTTGCCAGTAGAAGCGGGTTTGAGAAAAGCCAGTACCGAAAATTCAACATCCGCACTAACACAAATGCTTTTGGCGGCGATGATTACCAGATGCTAAGGGAGGTGCTCACCAGGAGACTGGCAAAACTAACCCCGCAAAACATGCCGGATTTATTAATTATTGACGGCGGCAAAGGGCATTTATCCGTAGTAGAAGAGGTTTTATCGTGCATGCAACTAAAGCTAAAATATGTATGTATGTCAAAAGGAGCTTTGCGCAATAAGGGGCATGAAACATTTCATATGCCAAATAAAGAGCCATTTAGCTTGGAAAATAGCAACAAGACAATGCAATACTTGCAACTCATGCGCAACGAAGCCCATGATTTTGCAATCAAAAGCCATCGGCAAAAGCGCAATATCGCGACGCTAAAAAGCCGATCCAAAAGCCTATAGCAAAAGCTCATTGCAAAAGCTCATTGCAAAAGCCAACCAAAGCAATTGACTAAAATTAGTCCATCATTATAAAAAATACACTAATTATATTTAATATAATAAGCTTGCTAAATTAAAAATATGCGCTATGTTATTAAGTATTCGAGAAACATATTCTTGAATAAGAATAAAACAATTAGGTATAAAATTTATGCGCAAATTACAAAACAAAGGACAAAAAGAAATACCAACAATTAATGAAAGTGCCACTAAGATCTTTGGACCAAAATATATTACATGCCAGCCTGAAGGATCATTTTGGAGCCACTTGATAGTAGCCAAACTCAAACACCCAGCTGAGCCAAGCGAAATAACAAAAGAAATCATCAGATCAATATCCGCAGATCAAATGGCTGAATACTGCTTTAGAACAGAAGATTTATCTAATAAAATAGGTAGTCAATGGGATAGTAAAGATAATAACTTTGAATTCATGAAGCGCGAAAATACATTCAATGGCCATAGTATTCCAGGTATATTGATTGAAAATAAGTGCAATAAGGAGACGATGGTGTTTATATCCAATACTTCTATAGCAAATTCATATAAATTTTCAAATAAAACACTTGAGTATAAGGACATAATGGATGAATGGATAGAGCTTGCCAAAGGTGGGCTTTTTCCAAATGATGATCCAAGCCCACACATACAAAGCAACAACGTTCAGAATTATGCCAAAAAGCCAATAGAGGAAGAAAAGAAGCAAGAAAAGGCGCCAAATCAAGATGATGCGGCAATTCGCAAATTCTTGGAGGAGGGGTTTTTCTTTGATATGAAGAAAGAAGATATAATAAAAACTCTTGAGCAAAAAAATGCGTCAGAAAATATATTTGTTTCAGCAGAGAAGTGTGTTCCCGCAATAACACTTAAGAAATTATCTAGCAGCTTAAAGATGATGTTATCAGAACTAAAAGATTCATTAGATATTAAGAAACCTCAGGATGATGCGGCAATTCGCAAATTCTTGGAGGAGGGTTTTTTCTTTGATATGAAGAAAGAAGATATAATAAAAACTCTTGAGCAAAAAAATGCGTCAGAAAATATATTTGTTTCAGCAGAGAAGTGTGTTCCTGCAATAACACTTAAGAAATTATCTAGCAGCTTAAAGATGATGTTATCAGAACTAAAAGATTCATTAGATATTAAGAAACCTCAGGATGATGCGCTGATCAAATTTCTAATAGAAAAAGTAACAGGTCTATACACAGGCAAAGTAGATTTATGGAGAATAGAGCTGGTGTTGCGAAATGATGCAGTGGCGAATGATTTGCTCAATAAATTCAATAACTTGAATATCAATGAAAATAATCAACATGCAACTAGTGAGGATGTGAAAGAAGCATTAAACTTACTCTCAGATGAAATTCATGCAAATGAAAATAATCACATATTTAATCAGGCCGATAATCTGCATTAGTAAGATAGCTATTACCTCTTGAAGATAGGCAAATTCTTTTTTCAATAAGCTCTCAAGGGCGGCAAATTGTCCAGATTCTGGCCTATATTCTTGCTCTGAGATAGCCTCAATTGGGAGTTGCTTAAAACGCACATCATGTTTGTCGGTGTTAATATCTTTGGGGCGCGTTTAAGGTGGAGGTTTGAATTTAGATCGGCGAAAATCTCATATATGATAGTAAAAACGCACTGCGCCAGATCAGATATCTTAACAGATCCTTCCGCATCAAAGAAAGATGAGAATTGTTTGTCAAAAAGCTTTTTATTACTTCGATGTCATGATTTTCCTTCAAAAACTCTGTAAACAATCGATATACCTGATTGCAATTTTGCTCTACAGTTTCAAGTTTTTGCAGCATTACATCAATCTTCCCTTTAAATTCAGATAATTTTTCTAAAAAAGCAATCTTCTCCTGCGCTGATCTTTCGCTCATAAAATAAATAAATAATAATAAGTATTTTTTGCGCAAGCTATTAACTTTTTGAAGGAAGCAAGCAGCTAGGCGATTTATATATTACTGCAAATTGACCTAGGTGTAAATACTACTATAAAAAATTATACTTTGCTTATGAGGCTATATATATAGTTAATTAAAGATCATAGCTTAAGGCATAGCATTTAATTAACTTTAGAGGTATTGCTATTGATTTTTGATGTTCTTAGCTCGTCGATAATTTGCTTCATACGATCAAAATCTAAAAAGCCAGGATAGAAATGATCGGCAATTACAATTGTGGGAACTCCTGTGGCCCCTATGTACCTGGCCAGAGAGCTAGATTTTTCTAGCGCCTTTTTAACTTCTAAACTTTCCATGGCGGTTTGCACGCTATTAAAGCTTAATTCGTTTGCTTCTAAGATTTTAATAATATCGGCTTTGGTGCGGATTTTTTCTTCCATCAGTTTTTTGTGCACTGCTGGAAATTTAGACGGCACTAAATGGTTGACTGCTAACGCGATCTTGGCAATGTAATCTGAGCCTTCACCTAAAATTGGGTGGAGGTGATAGACTACTTTAACGCCAACATCTGAGCTAAGCAGGTCGTTAATAGCCTTATTGGCCTTTTGGCAGTATCCACAATTATAATCAACAAATGCAACTACTGTAACGTCTCCCCCAGCATTGCCCACAAAAGGCGTCGAGGTGGTATCTTCTAGCTCTTCTTTCTTCTCTTTAAGTCTTGAGGCTGTTTGCTCAGTTTGCTCTCTTAATTTACTTTGCTGTAAGTCTTCAAGAGCTTGCACAATTATCTCTGGATGAGCAATGATATAATTTTTGGTAATTTCTTCGACTTGGCTTTTAGTTAACTGCTCCTGCTCGGTGTCGAATTGATCTTTTACTACGCTACTTGTGTGGACGACATAAGAAGTTTTAAATTCACTCAAGGCTTTTTCGGTTATTTTATAGCCAAAAAATGCTACAAAACTCAGTAATATTGCCAGTAGCATGACTAGAAGCTTTCCAAAATGGTTTTTGATACAGTCCATAATTAACAACATATTTTTAATTCTATTAAACGCAAGGATAATTAATTGCTCAGGTTTTGTAAAGAGGAATAGTCAAAGTATTTTTATAAAAAATATTTATTAGAGAAATTGCGCTAAATTTACAGCAATGATGTTTGGCGATGCAGATTTTGCTTGAAGTATGAAGGGATGGCTGGGGCGGATGGATTCGAACCATCGAATGTCGGCTCCAAAAACCGATGCCTTACCACTTGGCGACGCCCCATTATTTGATATGCAATTTAATATTTCCATAATCCAGCAGATTTGTCAATGATAAATTTTTAGATCTTACAAGAATAATTTATTTTTAGGGATATTTTTTAGATATTGCCTTACTGCAGCTGCAAAGTTACTGCTTGGTTACTGCTTGTCTGAACTTGAGAATAAATATATGTAATATCTTAGCAATACTTCGAGACTATATTTAGGCATTAATTATGATATAACTTTTGCTATATATTGCAAATAAGCTATTATAAAAATATTATCTTAAATATCATGAGCAAAATAAACTATCAGGCAATTAAGCAAAGAGAAAAATGGTTTGAGAAATGGAGGAAAGCTACAAACATACCGAATCAGACAAAGCCGAATAAAGTTAAATTGCAGCTTTTTCAGAAAGAGGTAGCTACTTTGGACAAAAATCCAAATAAAGCAAAACCTATACTCCTAAATATGAAAAATGATCTCTTGCCTCTCGATCATGAATACCTGAACACATTGGAATACAGGGAGAAGATAATCAATAACACTCTCGCATACTGCGAGAAACTTGACGAGAAATTTTATCAAAGTTTTGAGAGAATAGGCATGGTTGATTGGCAAAAAAATGCTCTAACAGATCTCAAAGAGAAGTTAGGAGAGCTGAAAAAAAACATGAGAATGAGAAACGCGACAAGAAAATAGATACAAGAATAGATACAAGAGAAGATTATAAGACTCTTGCTGATTTATCTTATAAGGTCGTTTTAGAGTTCGGAGCGTTACAAAAAGATTTTAATGAGGAGAAGAATAAATATGATGAAGGGCAAAAAGCGATTGATAAAAAAAAGGGATTCAAATATTATTTGAAAAAATTTGTAGGCATTGCAGATACGCCGCCGACGCACTCTTATCATGCTTGGATGGAAGAAGCAGAGAATGTGAGTGATTCCATCAAACCAGGATTGTATAATGCAGATGCATTGAAACACGATATAAGACTAGCTCTTCAAAAGCAAAGCACCGTAGGCAGATCCTCGGGCGTAAAGCTGACGACAAGCAGCACTGAACTGCTGCCAGATGCAACCCCACCAATGCCCAAAAAGCAAAAACAGGAAGTACGAAAAACAGGGCCTGAGTGAATTAATTAGCTTTTAGGGTTTGGACTTTTATGCCCGTCAAAATTGCCTCTTACAGATCAACCCCCCCCTATAACGCTTCGGCTATAACAATCCCTACAAAGAGTCCATACTATCTTGTAAAATAAGCCTTGCTGCTCTGGAGCCTGCTGCGTAGCCTTTTTCGATATTAAAAATCTCCCTATAAGTATATATGTTCTTACCATCTATCGAGGCAAGTAGAAATTGCCCCAGGACTTGATTACCTAATTGTTTTGCTAGGGCTGCAATTGGAGTTTGACAGTCTGCGTTCATGCTTTCTAGAAAACCTCTTTCGGCTTGAAGCAACTCCCAGGTTGGGGTGTGGTTGATTTGCCGGCAGATTTCCAGGAAATCTAAATCACCTTGAGCTGTTTGTCGGCGGTCTGTTTGTCGGCTTGTTGTTTGTTGGTTTGTCGCGCGGCGTATCTCAATGGCAACAACGCCTTGAGCAACAGCAGGGAGCATTTCTTCCTCAGGTATTAAGTTGCAATAAGCGGGATCAAAGATTCCTAGCTTCTGCAGGCCGCATGCTGCCAAAATGATGCCATCATATTCTTGGCGCAGGAATTTTTCAATCCTAAGGGTGATGTTACCTCTGCAATTTAAGATTTGCAAATCTGGCCTGAGTGCCAGCAATTGAGCCTTGCGCCTTACTGAAGAAGTGCCAATCTTAGCATTTTGCGGTAAATCAATTATTCTAGATCCTTTATAACTTATCAAGACATCGTAAGGGGATGCACGCTGCAAGACAGCTGCTATATGCAAGCCATTTGGCAGGTGCGCCGGCACGTCTTTGAAGGAATGTACTGCAATATCGATATGATTTTGCAGCAAGGCCTCCTCTATTTCCTTTAAAAATAAAGCCTTGCCTCCTATGTCATAGAGATTTCTGTCTTTTATCTTATCGCCAGTTGTTAAAATGGTAACTATTTCATACTTATGGCCTAATTGCTCAAGTTTTTGGGCAACTTCATAGGCTTGCGCTAAGGCCAGCTTGCTTTTTCTCGTGCCAATTCTAATATGCATCGTTGTCAATCAAAGCCTTTTTTAGCTATACAAAATAATCAGGCCTTACAAGCCAATTTTTAACACTAACAAATAGAAATAAATGCGCCTGAATACCTAAATATAATTCCATATGTTTTCTGGCGGCTTGTCCAACTAATTTAATTCTACTGCCAGCTTTGCCTAAAACGATTTTTTTATGACTCTCTCTGCTTACTATAATTACTTGTTTAATAATATACTGCCCTTGGCCTTTGTCTTCCATACTTTCGGTATGCACAGTAAGGTTGTAAGGTAGCTCTTGGTCCAGCTGCAAGAACAATTGCTCCCTTGTTATCTCAGCAGCTAAATATTTTAAAGGCAGATTGCTAACGATGTCTTGATCATATAGCCACGGACCCTCTATTGCTTTACTTTGAAGATGAGTTAGCAATTCGTCAACGCCATTGTTTTTTAATGCTGAAATCAAAAATATAGGGCTGCTGGGTAATAGCGCAGAGATGCTTTGGGATATTTCATCTATTTTTGACGAGATATCAGTCTTGTTGATCACTACGATGATATTATCCATGTTTTTGATCTTATTACACAAAACAGCTATGTCATCGTCGATAGCCTTAGTACCATCGATTAACAAAATGACTGAGTCGACTCCTTTGATGCTATCCCAGGCATATTTAACGATGAGTTTTTCTAAGTCATTTTTAGGATCAAAAACGCCAGGCGTGTCCAAGAAGATAAATTGCGTATCGTCTTTAGTTATTATGCCTTTAATGACCTTTCTTGTTGTCTGTACCTTGGGGGTGACTATTGATAAGCGATAATCGATTAGCAAATTCATTAAAGTTGATTTGCCCGCATTTGGCTTTCCTAGAATCGTTACAATGATCGATTTCGTCTTGTTTTTATCTACATTTTCCATAATTTATAAAGACCTTGTGCCTATTAGTTTAAAAAAATCAGCAGCTAAAAATAAAGAGCCAGTTATTATTATATTTTCTGAGTCACTACCTATTCTAGTTAAGGCGTCTTGTAAACTCAAGCAGGATATGGATTTTATATTTCCTTTGGCCGCTAATTCTGAAAACAATTCTGAAGAATAGCTTAATGGCTCGGATACTACCGGCACAGTGTAAATGTTACGATATAATCCCTTAAATTGCGATAAGAAGCTCACTACGTCGCGATTTTTTGTCATACCGATAATTATATCGACTTGGGTTTTGAGATCTTGCTCTATCCAGTCAGCCAAAACCTTTGCTCCGTGCTGGTTATGCGCTCCATCAACCCATATTTGTCCATGTGAAAGAAAATTTGCAGCAAGATGGGGGGCTATTTTTTCTATGCGCGCTGGCCAATGAGTATTTTGCAAGCCTGTTGCGAGATCTTGGCGCTTGAATTTAAATAAGTCTTGTCCTAATGTCAAGGCCGCAACAACGCAGGCGCTATTGATTATTTGATGGTAACCTCTTAAATTTGGCAATGGAAGCTCAATTTCCAGATGACGCGATGAAAATTGAAAACTTGCCGCCATTTGCTTAATGCCAAAATCATATTCGTAAGCTATTGCCGGGGCATTTTGATGCTGACATTTTTGTAATATAACTTCCAGCGCCTCATCTGATTGACCGCTAATAATGCAAGGCGTATTTGACTTGATAATTCCAGCTTTTTCAGTAGCAATTAACGCTAGCGTGGAGCCTAAAACATCTGTGTGGTCAAATGAAATAGGGGTTATTATTGTAAGTAGCGGATTGCAGATAACATTTGTTGCATCTAGCCTACCTCCCAGACCTGTTTCCAGGATAACTACATCTGCTGGATTGTGCGCAAATGCTAAAAATGCCGCTGCTGTAGTGGCTTCAAAAAACGTTGGCTCTAAGGCGATCTTTTCAGCTGCCAGTCTTGTTTGTTCGCAAATTTCAAATAAATAATTATCGGATATTTTTTCTGAGCTCACCCAGATTCTTTCGTTAAATTCTACTAAGTGAGGAGATGTATAGCAGTGATATTTTAAATTTGCTGCTTTAAAAATTGCTTTTAAATATGCGCTGGAAGAGCCTTTGCCGTTTGTGCCTGCTATATGAATTACTGGGCTTATTGCCAAATGTGGAGATCCAAGAGATTGTAATAATTTATTTATTCTCTCTAAATCATACTTTATGCCGTTTGTTAGCAATGGCTTTGGCCAATGAGGCATTGATACCATGTTTTTGATATATCTTTGTTTATACAATAATATTATAGCAGTTATTTAATTTAAAGTTGCAAGTTGAAAATCAATTAATCAGGTACTAGTAATTTGATTTAAAAAATGGTATAATATTTGGAGTAATTTTACTTTAAGTATTTAAGCTTAAAACTTTCTAACTAACTTTCTAACTAATAATTTAAATAAACAATCATGTCAGCGATAGAATATACTTTTTCAATGTTAAAGCCAGATGCAACCTCTAGAAAGGTAACTGGTTTAGTTAATGCCTACTTAGAAGAAGCGGATTTAGAGATTGTCGCACAAAAAATGATCATCCTGACAAAACAGCAGGCTGAAGAATTTTATGCAGAGCATAGAGAGAGAAGTTTTTTTAATGATTTGATCGAAAATATTACAGCTGGCCCTGTGGTAGTTCAAGTGCTAAAAGGCCCAAACGCTATTTTAAAAAATAGAGAGATGATGGGCGCAACTGATCCAGATGAGGCCCTTGAAGGAACAATAAGAGGAGACTTGTCTGAAAGTATAGATTTTAACACAATCCATGGATCAGATAGCGCACAAAGTGCTGATAGAGAAATAAACTTCTTTTTCAAAAAAGCAGAAATTTTAAAATAGTTTGGTGTATAAAATATGGCGGTCCTAGATTACGATGTAATCGTTATAGGTGGTGGGCATGCTGGCGTTGAAGCCGCTACTGCTAGCGCAAGATTGGGCGCCAAAACCGCTTTAATAACAAAAAATTTTAGCAATTTAGGCGAGCTTTCTTGTAACCCGGCTATTGGCGGCATAGGCAAGGGCACCTTGGTTAAAGAGGTTGATGCGCTCGATGGCTTGATGGGCAGGATCACCGACTTATCTGGCATACACTATAAAATCTTAAATGAAAGCAAAGGTCCTGCTGTGTGGGGACCAAGGGCTCAGGTGGATCGCAGTCTCTACAAACTAGCCATGCAGGCTGAGCTGCAGAGCTATCCTAACTTGTCGCTTATTTTTGCAAGTGTGGAAGATTTGCTGATTAAGGATGATAGGATTAAGTCTGTCATCTTGGCTGACGGCTCTTTTATAAATACCGCTTGCGTGGTTCTGACCACGGGGACGTTTTTATCAGGACTAATTCACATAGGTCAGCAACAATTTCCTGCTGGAAGAGTTGACGAAGCCCCTTCTAATGGTCTATCGGCTACTTTAAAGCGCTGCCAATTTAATCTTGGCAGGCTAAAAACTGGCACTCCGGCAAGAATCGATGGACGAAGTATAGATTATAGCAATTTAGAAAAGCAATTTGGTGATAAGGTACCCCATCCTTTTTCCAGCCTTACTGATGAAGTATTAGTGCGGCAAATACCGTGCTATATTACTAGAACCACAGAGGCAACGCATCAAATCGTGCGAGACAATTTAAGCAAATCAGCCATGTATTCAGGGGCAATAGAGGGCGTAGGACCAAGGTACTGCCCATCTATTGAAGATAAGATAGTTAAATTTGCGCAAAAGACGCATCATCAGATTTTTCTGGAGCCTGAAGGTTTGGATGGCCTTGTGGTTTATCCTAATGGCATTTCTACTTCTTTGCCAGTAGATGTGCAAAAACAAATATTAAGCAGTATCCCAGGTCTTGAGCAAGCGACAATGCTAAAGCCTGGTTATGCGATTGAATATGATTATGTTGATCCGCGGGAGTTGGCACCTACTTTGGAAACTAAAAAAGTAGCTGGGTTATTTTTGGCTGGGCAAATTAATGGCACAACTGGCTATGAAGAGGCAGCTGCTCAAGGCTTAATGGCCGGAATTAATGGCGCTTTATCAGCATTAAAAAATGGGCAATTTGTCTTAGATAGATCTGATGCCTATATTGGCGTTATGATTGACGATCTTATTACGAACGGCGTTAATGAGCCATATCGCATGTTTACTTCCAGGTCGGAATATAGGATTTCAATTCGCGCTGATAATGCAGATTTGCGTTTAACGCAAAAGGGCTGTGACGCTGAATGTGTTGGAAAAAGGCGCGCTGCTAAGTTTTTACATAAGTTTGAACAACTCAACAGCTCAAGAAAATTTTTATTGGATAAAGTAGTTACTACAAGCCAACTAGGAAAGATTGGCTTTAAAGTGGCGCAAGATGGCAGCAAGAAAGCAGCGTATGACTTATTGGGGCTACCTAACTTTACTTCAGATGATGTTGCCTATATTTTTCCTGAAATTCTCTATATTCAGAAGGAAATCTTGCAATTAATCGCAATTGAATCAAAGTATCATAATTACTTGGATAAACAAAATGCCGACATAGAGCTTTTTAAAAAAGAGATGTCCCATCAGTTGCAACAAGATCTAAATTACGATGCTATTAGCGCGCTGTCTATCGAAATTAAGGAAAAATTAAAAAAGCATCGCCCAACAACCCTAGCAGGAGCAAGGGCGATTTCAGGAATGACTCCTGCAGCCTTAATGTCTCTGATTGTGCATATCAAAACAACCAGCAGTGATGCCAATTCAAAAATTACTTGAAGACTTAAATGTTCCACGTGAAACATTTTTAAAGCTAGAAGAGTACGTCTTTTTACTGGAAAAATGGAATAAGTCAATTAATCTAGTCTCAGCAGGTGATATTGAAAACATCTGGCAAAAGCATATTTTGATCTGCGCCGAGCTGATGGACTATATATCAGACCCTGATATTAAAGTTATAGATTTGGGCTCAGGATCAGGTTTGCCTGGGATGGTGCTTTCTATTATGGGCGTTAGACAAGTCGTGTTGATTGAATCAAATGCTAAAAAAGCCTCCTTTTTGCTGCAGGCTTCAAAAATAAGCGATAATATTGTGCAAGTCATCAGTGATAGAATTGAGAATCAGCAGCTAGATTGTGATATAATAGTTTCAAGGGCTTTAGCATCCACGGAGAAACTGTTGAGCTTTACTAGGCATGTCGATTTTAAAGATGCAATGCTTTTGATTAAAGGACCTGAGGTGGAAAAAGAAATACCCCTTGAAAAAAATCCTTTTTTGCATAAATTTAGTTTTAATATCTCAGCTAGTAAGTATAATAAAAGCAGTAATATAGTGGTTGTCAAAAAGATAATTAATGAATAGCAAAGTAATTTCTATCTTAAACCAAAAGGGCGGTGTAGGTAAAACTACCACGGCCGTTAATCTTGCAACTGGTTTTAGTGTTGTAGATAAAAAGACTCTCTTGATTGATCTGGACCCTCAAGGAAATGCATCAAGTAGCTTAGGTGTTGATCAAGCTGAGCGCAAGTTAACAATTTATGATGTATTGATAGGCCATGTTGATATTCGTCAGGCGGTATTCAAAACACAAATTGCTGGCTTGGAGGTGGTGCCATCTAATGTAAATTTACTGGCTGCAGAAATTGAGTTAGTAGGCCTAAGGGATAGAGAGCTTATTTTAAAAAAACAAATTGCTAAAATATTAGACAGATATCATTATATAATTATAGACTGTCCGCCAGCTTTGGGGCTGCTTTCGATGAACTCTTTAGTGGCAGCTGACGAAATCTTAATACCAATTCAATGTGAATTTTTAGCATTGGAGGGCTTAAGCCACTTGCTGCAAACGATCGAAATCGTTAAAGGCAATTTTAATAAATCGCTAAAAATTTTAGGAATTTTGCTAACCATGTACGATAAAAGAAATAGGCTAACCGAAGTTGTAGAACAAGACGTTAGAAGCTGCTTAAAAGATTTGGTATTTAAAACAACCATCCCTAGAAACATCAAGCTTTCTGAAGCTCCTTCATACGGCAAGCCTGCGATAATATACGACCATAAGTGCTCTGGCTCTATTTCTTATATGCATTTAGTTAGAGAGATTTTGGCTAACGAGACTGGGGCTAACGAGACTGGGTCAGGCAACACCTCAAACAAACATACTGCAAATTTATAATTAGCATGAGTAATAAAAAAGGCTTAGGAAAAGGATTGGCTGCCTTGATGGGCGAGGCAAAGCTTCATTTTAATAGCCCCAATCTTAGCGCCGATGATACGGAATTTAACTACATTGAAATCAGCGATATTTTCACCAATCCAGATCAGCCTAGAAAAAACATAGAACATGAGCCTTTGCTTGAGCTAGCTGATTCAATTAAAGAAAATGGAGTTTTGCAGCCAATTATTGTGCAAAAGTTAGCAGCAGGATATCGCATTATCGCAGGTGAACGCAGGTGGCGGGCTTCGCAAATAGCAGGGCTTAAGAAAGTGCCGGCTATAATTAAAAACTGCTCCCTTTCTGGCGAATTTGAGCTTGCTTTAATAGAAAACATTCAGCGTAAGGATCTGAATATTATCGAGGAGTCCCAAGGATACCTAAGACTGATTGAGGAATTTGGCTATACCCAAGAGCAGGTTGCTAAATCCTTGGGCAAAAGCCGTAGTTATATCGCCAATATCTTGCGCTTAAATACTTTGCCCTTGCAGGTACGTGAAAAAGTTATTGCTAACGAAATCACTATGGGGCATGCTAAAACCTTAATCGGACTTGAGAATTCACAAGAGCTAGCTGATATAATTGTTAAAAAAGGTTTAAACGTCAGGCAAACCGAGCTTCTTGTTAAAAGTTATAAACTTCCAGCAAAAGCAAAAACCTCACCGGCAAAAAACTTTGAGTCTGCAAATAATGACTCTGAATTAGATAAGCTTGCTAGCTATCTGTCAGAAAAGTTAGGGGCCAGAGTTACCATTGAGCAAGGTAGCATTGGTGGCAAAATAGTTATTTTGTTTGAAGATATCGATGAGTTAGACAAAATATTAACAAAAATGGATTAATGCACAAATGGAGTTTTTTTTAGATACAGCAAATTTAAGCGATATAAACAAATTTTTGCCTTTTGGCATTGTAGATGGGGTGACTACTAACCCTAGCTTACTTGCGCAAAATAGCAGCAAACCATTTTCTGATGCTATAGAAGATATATGTCGCAGGGTTTTGGGCCCAGTTAGCGTGGAGGTCACTACAAGAGATTACTCGCAGATGCTCCAGCAAGGCAATAAAATATTAGATATATCTCCTAACATAGTTTTAAAATTACCAATAACTTGGGAGGGCATAAGAGCTTGCAATTATTTTTCCAGTAACGGCTATAAAGTTAATATGACCTTGTGCTTTTCCGTTAATCAAGCGTTACTTGCTGCTAAAGCTGGAGCGCACTATGTCTCACCTTTTATTGGCCGCATAGATGATAGTGGGCACGATGGCTTGCATTTTTTGGCGCAGGTTCACAAAGTTTTCTCCAACTACCCAAGAATAAAAACAAAAATTTTAGCAGCTTCTATCAGAAATGTTAATCATGTATATATGGCTGCAAAAATTGGCATTGATGTAGTAACGATGGGCCCAGAGGTAATGGGAAATTTGCTCAATAACCATTTGACCGAAATTGGGCTGGAAAAGTTTGAAAGCGATTGGCAAAAATCAGATTTAAAGATATAACAACATGAATTTAAAAACTTTTACAGATAACTTAGATAAGATTGTAGAAAGACACACTAATTTAGAAACGCAGCTTTCAAGGGGTATTGTCGATAGCGAGTTTCCCAAAATGATGAAAGAATTTTCTGAATTAACTCCAATAACTGAAAAGATCAATCTATACAAAAAAAACGCCGCGCAAATTCTCGAGCTGCAAGAAATGCTTAAAGCGCAAAATTCAGATCAACAAATGACTGAAATGATTCAAGACGACCTAAGTGCTTTAGAGCAAAAAATCTTAGAGTTGGAGCAAGACATTAAAATTTCATTACTTCCCAAGGATGAAGATGATAATAAAAATGCAATTATAGAAATCAGAGCCGGTACCGGTGGGGAAGAGGCTTCTTTATTTGCCAGCGACTTGCTGACAATATATCAACGTTATGCAGAAAAGAAAAAATGGAAGTTCGAGGTTATCAGCCTTGCGCATACTGAAAAAGGGGGGTGCAGAGATGCTATGATCTGCATAAGCGGCAAGAGCGTTTTTGCGCATTTGAAATTTGAATCTGGCGTCCATAGGGTCCAGCGCGTACCAGAAACTGAATCCAGTGGCAGGGTTCATACTTCTGCCGCTACAGTTGCCGTGCTTCCCGAGGTTGAAGAGCTAGACGTTAAGATAGAGGATAAGGATATTAAAATAGAAACGTGTCGGGCTTCCGGAGCTGGCGGGCAGCACGTTAACACTACAGATTCTGCGGTGCGCATCATTCATCTGGCCACAGGGATAGTCGTTACTTGTCAAGACGAAAGATCTCAGCATCAAAATCGCCAAAAAGCTTTAAGAATATTGCGATCAAGAGTGTATGAAAATGAAAAACAAAAGCGCGATAATATCCGCTCTGATAACCGCAAACAGCAGGTAGGATCTGGTGATAGATCAGAAAAAATCAGAACATACAATTTCCCACAAAACAGAATTACCGATCATCGAATTAATTTAACTATTTATAATTTGGATAATGTCATTAGCCAAGGCAGCCTTGATGCTATCATCGATGCGCTTATCGCTAATAACGAAGCAGAAAGACTTAGCCGCGTTTAGCTATCACAATAGCGCTTTTAAGCGCAGAATTTAATATTGAAATTCCCTGATTTGTATTATAATAAGTGTATATATTAACAATAAAGGTAAAAAGTTATGAAAAATAGTCAAGATCTATTAGATGTTAGTGATTTAAAATCTCAGTTAAGAACAGATTTGCAAAATAAGATTGCAGATAACCATGATTTTGCATCTTTTTTGCCAAACTACTTGTTGTTTGCTGAAGATAATAAATGCAGTAGCCATCTTTGGAATGGAGAAGAGGCAGAATGTTACAATATGCAGAAAAAATTGATTGAAAATCTTATAACATTGGGTAATGATGTTCTTCGAGAAGATGCTTATTTGACTCAGAATATTAGTAAGCACATGTTAGCCTCAATAACCTTTATTCTTTTTGACAGACTAGCAGAACAAGTTAAACAGCAAGGATATGGTGATGAAGCGTTTAATTTTTGCTCTAAGTTGGCAACCTTAACAAAATTAGAGTTAGGGATATCTTTGGATTCTTTAAAGAACTTATTTTGTAAGACATCATTAGAGGAAAAGAGTGAATTACAGCCTGATCAATTTACAGATGCCCAAGAGGTAAAGACTAATCACAATGAAGGTCAAGATGAACATCACGACATACCAGCCTTAGGCCAGTAACATAAAACCATAGCATAAAACCATGCAATAAAAGAAGATTTGCGCCAAGAATATCTTGGCTATCGGCATGCTACAGGCTCTTCAATGATAGACTTGACTGGTTTGCTTACGCAAGCCCTCTGGTTTTCTTCAGCGCTCAAAACACGAAAAATTTATATTGATGCTTTAAGGGTATTTAGCGGTTAAGTATTGATAATTTCAAATTTTTAATATATTAACTTATGTCTATATATCGGCTCATTAAATTAACATTATTCAGGCATTAAATATGAAAAACATCACTCATGCTACAATGCAGCAACAACTAAGCTTAATGAACAAAATCAACAAAGCGACAATAGAACACTTAAACACAAAAGAATTTTGGGAAAAGGCTTTTAATGATCTAATGCCGAGAGAAAATACTTCTGATTTTATACTTGTGCTGTTGGATTTTAATAGTAACATCATAAACAATCTTAATGAGAAAAATAAGGCAGCATTAAAAGGTAGTTGGAGCTATATTAGCAAGCTAAGTCTAAATGACATCATGAATGCCGTGGAGAAATTTGAGGATAATTATGCTGCAATTGCCGATCAGATAAAGGAGTGTGGCAATTATAAGAAGATAGCGCAAAATTTGCAGGAATCAATTGAAAAACAAGATCAGAGCCCAAATCTCGCCCTCAATAATCATTTGGTGAGAATAAGTTGGATTATTGACATACTCCCCATAGCTAAAGCAAGGGGATTCTAAAGGTTCAGGCAATGGATGCAAGAGATGAATCTCGACTAACTCCATCTAGCCTTACCGTAGATGCCCCTACGGCTAGTATATTAAGTGCTGCATTTAAATCTCTATCGCAA
>CAMCJU010000001.1 GCA_945875085.1 Candidatus Phycorickettsia trachydisci | reverse complement strand
TATTAATTAGATATGGAAAATACTGCCTTCTTAACTCTGAATTTCTGCCATCACAGGCTATCAACAAACTGGCAGAAATTTTTTGCAAGTTACTAAGAGATATCAGGCAAGGGCCGCTGCTAGACTGCTGATCAAATGCGACGCTTTGATAAACCGCCCCATCTATTATCTCTATCATCGAGTTTTGCGCTGCTTGATGGTAAAGATGCTTTTTTAAATCTGAATTGCAAATCATATACCCCAAAGCTAAAGTATGATCGCTGCAGGCTGGATGACTAAAATCGATCATATCAGAGCCTTTGTTATTAACAACATAAATGCGCCTGATTTCAGAGACTAGATGCTGTAATTCTTCCCAAAGGTTTAGTCTAGTTAAAAATGCGCAAGAATGAAGATTTATTGAAGTCGTTCTAGGGTCGTTAAAAAAATTCTCATCACACAGGCTTCTTTCAATTACTTTGGTTCTAATACCATGATGCGCCAAAGCCAAAGCTGTAATCAAGCCAGTATAACCAGCCCCTAGTATCACTATTTCCATTTTATAAAACTACCTGTCAAAAATTAATGATAAAAATTTATGATACAAAAAATCAATGCATAAAAAGTTACTGCTGCAAAAATTGCTGCCAAAAGATCATCAAGCATAATGCCAAGGCCCCCTTTAATATTACTATCAATATAGTCTATTGGCCATGGCTTAAATATGTCAAAGATGCGAAATAATACAAACGGCAGCAAGAATACAAAAATAAAATTAAGCACGCTGCTATCGATATTTTGGGCTATTGCAGTCTGGCTAATCATAACGGCGCCAAAAAAGCAAAGGATCGAGGTTAACATCTGGCCAACTACCTCATCTATTACAACTTCCTTAGGATCAGCATGCTTTGAGTATTTTTCTACATATTTGCTACTTGCCATGGCTCCTATTATAAATAGCAACACAAGCATTGCTAAGAAAAAACAAAACACCAGGGCAATTTCATCAATAGCAAGATAGTTATTAACAAAGCTCAGAATATGATATCTTGATATAAGAGATAACATAAAGTACATAAAAACAAATGCCGCCAGTGAGCCAAAAGTGCCAGGAGCGATTTTAATTTTACCTATGAAGCCAAACGTTACGATGAATTCTAGCATTTTCTTACTCAACATCAATCTAAAATAATATATACATACAATGGAAAATTATGAACTATTTATCAAGAAAAAGAAAGTCAAAACAGCTGTAGCGATTGGCTACGACAAGCAAAAAAATATGGCGCCTGTAATCTTAGCTACAGGAAAAAACTCATTGGCTGAGAAAATTATTCAAGAAGCTGAAAAACACGATATTCATATCGAGCAAAATCAAGAACTTGCCGAGCTACTTTCAATAGTTGAAGTAAATCAGCACATTCCAAAAGAAGCGTATGAAGCAATCGCCCAGATACTATCCTACATATACAGCAAGAGATCTAGTCCTACTTAAAAACGCAAGGAGTGCCAATAGCAGATCCATTTTGGACGAAGAGCTCGAGAGTTCGGCGCAACTTATCACCATAGAAGGAGATTATGGCTTTGGCGTTTGGTTTTTTCCAAGGCCCGTCTGTTGGTTTACATTCTTTATAACTCCCTAATAGCTCTGTACAAAAATGCGTTAAATCTTTTTCTAGACTTGGATTTGCGTCATAAAATTGCGCATACAATTCATTGACTTTATAATTCTTACATTTTGTAAAATCCTGCCAAATTTCATTAAAATATCTATCAACAACTTGTTTAGCGGTATCAGCATTAACCGTTGTGGCAGCTAACAAAGCAGCCAGAAGGAATAATTTAGCTTTCATATTATATTACCTTATTGATTATTATGACTTTATTTAATAATAACCAATTCTTCATACTAGGCAAAGTACAGCGTATTTTAAAAAAGATAATTTTCTGCTCTTATGGCTATTGCGCAGAGCTATTGTACAATCGCATGCCTATCGATTTTGATAAATGACTTGGGCTGATTTTTAAAGAACCTAATTAAGTAGTCTGGAATCATGTAGAGATAATCATCTTGCAATGGACTTAAAGGCTCCATGAATATGGCCGGCAGGATAATATCAGCATCCCGGCTAGGATATGGAGTCAAAAAGACTTCCTGAGTCAATAATTCGTTGAATTTTTGCAAATTATCAGCAAAATTATCGCCGCTTAAATCGCTGGCTTTGCCAAGAGCACTAGATATTATCCGACTATTAACACTGGCGCCAATTAGCTTTTGAGATAGCGAAATCCGATTTGCTCCTTTGCTGATCGGCATCATGCCTGCATAAAAATTATATTTATTGCCAAGCTCGAATATTGACTTATGCGGAGTTGCCCTAAAATCAGCATAATGCCCACCGAACTTTTCAATGGCCTTGCAGCCTATATAAAATCTAGCATCTTCCAAGACGGCATCACGGGATCTAATTTTCTCCAGCGCCAAAGAAGCCTCAGGCAAGACAGTAGATATTTCTTGGCATGTAACGCTTTGAGTTTGACTGCATTTGCTAAGGAAATCTTCATGCCAAATCTTGATTTCAAAATCTCTGTTAAGCATAATCCAATCGCCCAGATGCTTTTGTAGCTCTGCCATATTAGCATCGTCAAAAACGACAAAATGAATTACTTGCGCCACTTTACTGTTTTTATTAAAACCGTATCTGCTATTTGATTTGTAAAGTTCGTCAAAAGCTTGATAAAACCTCCCTGGCAGCGCATCTTTTAATCTTTTTCTAGCTGGATCCTGCATGCCGTTGGCTTGATCAAAATCGATTAATTCAATCTCTTGCTTATCTAGATTATGCCACATCAGGCTTTCTGGCAAAATCCGCTGAAAATATTCTTCCCTTAGGGGCAAGTTCAGCAATTTAGCAAGCCAGCCTCTTTCATTTTTATGATTATAGCCAATAGGCAAAAAATAAGTCGTAGGCAGCGCAATGCTTTTGTCAGCGGTTTGATCAAGGCCTTTGTCAGCGCCTTTGTCTCTGCTGGAAGATTTTGCTATAAAAGTATGCGTAAGGGGCAGCATTGAGATCTTAATAGTCATGAAATTGCGATTTTTTAAAAAATTAGGCACATCTCCTTTGTCGAAATCGCCCCACATAGCATCAATATTTTGCCCTAGATGCTCAAGAGTAGCTCTAAGGATTTCGTGACCAGACTTAGAGCCGATTATGCCGTTATTAATAGTTGGCATTTTCCATGACTTTGCTGGAAATTCCAACGGCACGTAAAAATCGTATTTATGATTCAACTCATCCATGGGTCTGAGGCATTTTACGTCCATATCTCTGTAAACGCCACCAAACTTATATAAAATTTCATACCTTAAAATGTCAGCTTTGCCAGGGATATTTCGCATTTTATCATAGAGATCTTGATACTCTAATCCAAAATCAGCAACTTCTTTGTCGCCCCAAAGCTTAAATTCCCAATTGGGGTAAAGCTTTTTGCACTCATTTAAATAATTTTGATACAAAGGTGGTAAATCGCTGCCGCCGATCCAAATTTGGTGCATGATTTTTGGAATTAGAGGCTCCTTACTATAAGGCATTTTTGAGGGCTTTTTTGCTTCGTAATTTTCCTGGAAGATCTTTAAGTAGTGCGCATACTCTGGCGCAGACGTCAGCAACTGGCGGGCTTTTTTGCTACCATCAGTCATTGACTGCATGAAATCGACATCCAAAATGGCGCTGACCTGCCCGCTTGCATTAAAACAAATAAGTATCGTAAAAATACAAATTATTATTTTCATTATTCTATTATTGAGTATTCATTTGGATGAAAGTAAGTATTAGGAATAAATCTCAAAAAGCGATAAATCTTATCAAAAAAAGAATAGCTATCCAGGTCCAATGGCTCAAAATACATAGCTGGAAGGACTATATTTTTACCATAAAGATAGATATTTTTATATACCTCTAAAGCTAATATTTCATCAATTTGACTTACATTTTGACTTAAATCTTGACTTAAATTTTGACCTAAATTATCTGGATTTATTCTCGACAATACCCTTAAAATGATCGGATTGTTTTGATCAGAGCCTATTAGTCTTGACGATAAGGTGACGGTTTTGCCACTAGTAAGAGGCCTTAGACCTGCGTAAAAATTATATTTATTATGAAGCTCAAATATTGGCATATGGGGGATAGCCTTAAAGTCAGCATAACTTCCGCCGAATTTTTCCAAAATCTTCAGAGCAACATAAAGTCTTGCATCTTGAAGGCTGGCATCTCGACCTAATTGATCTTGCAAGAATGGCTTCAACTCAGGGAAGGTCTCAACTATCCTGGACTGGCTCCAAATTGAGATATCGAAATTAGCATTTAACATCCTCCAATTAGGTAAATGCTCTTGTAATTTTGCAAGCTCATTATCGCTAAAAACTACAAAATGAATTATTTGGGGAATTTTGCTTTTTTTATTGCCGCTCATGGTCGAAGGGGTTTTATTCCAGCCAATGGTCGAAGGGGGGTTTTTTTGATAAAAATAATGATAAGTATTGAATTTTTTCTGCTCCAGAACTGGCATTGTCTTTAAGATTTTTTGCTGACCCTCTAAGAGCTGCCTACCATTTGCCTCTAAAAAATCACCCGCTCTTATCTCCCCCTTAAATTCATTATGCCACATCAAAGTTTCTGGCTTAAAGTTAGAAAAATGACTCTTAACATCAAGGTCGAACAATCCGAATTTTTTAGATCTTGTCATTCTATCCCTATTATACAATATAGGCAAATAGTAAGAAGTAGGAAAAGCTATACTTTTGTCACTCAGAGTCATATGCCTGATAAGCTCATCGGTAAAAGGATTAAATGTAAATGGAAAGGCAAAAAGATGAGGAGATATAGCATCCACATACTCTAAGTCATTGTCCCAAGAACTCAAAGAATCGTCCATAGCCTTATTTATTGCATCTAAAACATTTTTAAATATCGGGTTATTAGGCTTTGATCCTATGTTGCCTATGTTAATAGCAGCAAATCTATGAGTAAATGATTCAAGGCTAGCGTAAAAATCATACATGTGATTTAGATCGTCAGTTGACTTTAAGCACTTTACGTCCATATCTCGATAGACTCCGCCAAACCTATAAAGAATCTCATACCTTAATACATCAGCTTTAACGACATAGCTGCGCATTTTATCGTACAAATCTTTATACATTAGCCCGAGTTCTTCAACTTCTTTATCGCCCCAAAGCTTAAATTCCCAATTGGGGTGAAGCTTTTTGCATTCATCTAAATAATTTTGATACAAAGGAGGAATATCTCCATCCCAAATTTGGTGCATGACCTTTGGAATTAGAGGCTCCTTACTGTAAGGCATTTTTGAGGGCTTTTTTGCTTCATAATTTTCCTTGAAAATTTGCAAGTAGTGCGATCTTTTTGGGTCCCTAGTTAACAATTTCTCCCCTTTAGGGTTGCCATCAGTCATTGACTGCATGAAATCGACATCCAGGATATTGTGATTTTGCGACGCAGCTTGGTGGCAGTAAAATAAAGCGACAGAGCAAAGTAAGGCTAGAAATCGTGACAATATAACCATAAAATTTAATTCTTAATAATCTTCTCAAGAGTATACTATCTTTCTTTCTAACAGTCAACAAAAGTCAAAAACGCTACTTCCAAAGATTCTTCATCTTATCAAGCAATCCCTCTTCAGCTTGAGCCTTACCGCCAAACTCCTTATCAAGCTCAAGCATAAGTTCACGCTGTTTGGAGGTAAGATTTTTTGGCACTAGCGCTAGTATATGCGCTACAAGATTGCACCTATTTCTAGACCCGCTGGAAACCATACCCTTACCTTTTACGGTAATTTGATCGCCATACTGCGTTCCTGGCGAAATATTTAAACTTACTTTCTGCCCCTCCAAGTCATGAATCTCGATCTCCCCTCCTAGGGCTAAGGTTGTAAAATTAATCGGCACCTGACAATGCAAATTATCTCTGTCATCTAGCTTAAATACTGGATGAGGCTTCATTTCCAGCGCAATGTAAAGATCCCCAGGAGGACCAGAGCGATAACCAGCATCGCCGTCACCTATTTTGCGCAGGCGCGCCCCATGACTTACTCCAGCAGGTATATTAACTGAAACATCTTTAGCCTGCTTTACTGTCCCTTTACTTGAACACTTAGAGCAAGGATCTTTAACGATCTGACCGGAGCCAGAGCATGCAGCGCAAGGTCTTTCGATTGAAAAAAAGCCTTGGCGAACATACGTGACGCCCCCCCCAGCACAAGTCTGACAATTCGTAGCAGCGCCTTTGCCGCCCTTACCATCACAGCTTGAACACCTTACCTCACAAGAAAAAGAAATCTTTTTAGTCGCTCCTTTAAAAGCCTCTTCAAGAGTTATGGCTAGAACATATTGCAAATCAGCGCCTCTAGATTTTTGCTTGCTTTGAGGTTTTCGCCCCCCACCAAATCCAAACATATCAAAGATATTGTCAACATCTAGGTCAAAGTCAAACCCTTGATGGCCTTGAAAACCGCTAGAGCCACCTGCGCCTCCTCCTTGCGCCTGATGTCCAAAACGGTCATAGGCTGCCTTTTTTTGCGGATCCTTTAAAGTGTCATATGCTTCATTTATTTCTTTAAACTTGCGCTCCGACTCTTTGTCGCCTGGATTACGATCAGGATGATACTGCATTGCAAGCTTTCTATAAGACTTTTTTATATCATCGCTTGAGGCGCCTTTGGCAACGCCCAAAATTTTGTAGTAATCTTCCTTCGACATAGACTAAAAATGTAAGTTTAAGTAGTAATTTTAAGTAATTTTTAACTAAATTATTAGTCTATATCAACAACATTATCTTTGGAAGTAGCCTTTTTATCCTGCCCCTCATCGCTTGAGCTATCTTTGTACATCTCTTGACCGATAGCCATAGAAAGAGTAGTTAAAGAATTCAAGTGATTATTTATCTCCTCTTTATTATCTCCTTCTAAAGCGCTTTTTAAAGTCGCAATTACTGTTACGATTTGAGCTTTTGTACCCTGATCGATCTTATCCCCATACTCCTGAAGGCTCTGCTCAGTAGAATATATCATGCCATCAGCTTTATTCTTGAGCTCAACTAAGTCTTTGCGGCTTTTATCTTCTTCTTCGTACTTTTTAGCATCTTGCACCATTGTCTCAATCTCAGCATCACTAAGACCTCCAGAAGCCTGAATAGTAACCTTTTGCTCCTTGCCACTTGCCCGATCTTTTGCAGAAACGTGAACTATGCCATTAGCATCAATGTCAAAAGTGACCTCGATCTGCGGACTACCTCTGCGTGACGGCGGTATACCCTCTAGATTAAACTCACCAAGCAATTTGTTTTGTGCGGCAAATTCACGCTCTCCTTGAAAGACCCTGATAGTAACCGCATGCTGATTATCTTCGGCCGTTGAAAAGACTTGGCTTTTCTTAATTGGGATAGAGGTATTGCGCTCTATTAACCTGGTAAATACTCCGCCTAAAGTTTCGATACCTAATGATAAAGGCGTTACGTCTAGTAGAAGCAAATCCGTCACATCACCTTGCAGCACTCCTCCTTGAATAGAAGCTCCAAGGGCCACGACTTCATCAGGATTAACGCCTTTATGAGGCTCTTTACCAAAAAACTCTTTGACCCTTTCAACAACTTTAGGCATTCTTGTCATGCCGCCAACTAGTACTACTTCTTCGATGTCACTAGCCTTCAAGCCAGCATCCTTTAAAGCTTTTTTGCAAGGCTCTATCGTTCTATCGACCAAATCCATCACCAAACTTTCCAATTTTGCTCTGGAAAGCTTGATGTTTAAATGTTTTGGACCGCTCTGATCAGCAGTAATATAAGGCAAATTGATATCTGTTTGCTGAGTTGAGGATAGCTCTTTTTTAGCCTTTTCAGCCGCTTCCTTTAACCTCTGCAATGCCAAAGGATCTTTCTTGACATTGATGCCACTTTCTTTTTTAAATTCCTCGACTAAGTAATCCAAAATTCTATTATCAAAATCTTCACCTCCTAGGAACGTATCTCCGTTAGTAGCTTTAACCTCAAACACCCCGCCTTCACTAATCTCCAATACAGAAACATCAAATGTACCACCGCCTAAGTCATAAACAACGATAGTTTTGGCCACATGCTTATCAAAGCCATAAGCTAGAGCTGCTGCTGTTGGCTCATTGATGATGCGCTCTACCTCCAAACCGGCAATCCTGCCAGCATCTTTAGTAGCTTGCCTTTGAGCGTCATTAAAATACGCCGGCACAGTAACTACAGCTTTAGTAATTTTTTCACCCAAATAGCTCTCTGCAGCCTCCTTCATTTTTTGCAAGATAAAAGCACTAATCTGGCTTGGAGAATATTTCTTGCCATCTATTTCAGCCCACGCATCGCCATTATCAGCGCGCACAATTTTGTAGGGCACTAGCTCTTGATCCTTTGCAACCATTGGATCATCAAATCTTCTGCCGATTAAACGCTTGATTGCAAACAATGTGCGTCCAGGATTGGTAATAGCTTGACGCTTAGCAGGCTCGCCAATCAAAACTTCGCCAGTATCAGTAAATGCTACGATCGAAGGAGTTGTAGAGATCCCTTCAGAGTTAGCGATTACTTTTGGATTTTTTCCCTCCATAATTGCCACACAAGAGTTGGTGGTACCAAGATCTATACCTATATATTTTTGAGATGTTGTTGTCGACATAATGCAATTCCTTGAATTAATTTAAATTAGTTAATAACTATGATATAGTATATATACCAACTTTTTACAAGGCGATATAATGAAAAAAACTTCCTTCCTTTCAAAAATTTCTATAAAAATTCTACTTAACGCCCTGCTGTCAGGCTTATTTTATTTTAATTCAATCGCTGCAAATATTGATCCTGAAATTATAGATAAAGCTTACAAATCAAGCGTATCTATAGAATCCAGAGTCTCTGTTGTATCTTACGGCGATACTGGCAAATGGCAAGGCACTGGCTTTATTCACAGCATTAAAGATGGAATAATAATAACAAATGCTCACATCATTGGCCAAGGCGCTATCGGTAATTATTTAATTACCTTTTTCAATGGAAAAAACGTTGAGGCAAAGCTAAAATATTACAGTCTGTGGCAAGATTTTGCGATTCTACAAATAGATCCTGCATCAGTGCCAAAAGATGTCACAGAGATTAAATTCAGCGACAAAGAGCCTAGTCAAAATCAATCGGTGTTTATTGTTGGAAACAACGAAGGGCAATCGTTTTCTTTTCATGATGGCTATTTATCAAACGTATTTTCAATTAATGGGAGTATGCCGCAGCACTCTTATGTAGTAAATCTTAATGCAACTGGGGGATCATCAGGCTCGCCGCTACTAAATAGTGCAGGCGATGCAATAGGCATCAGTTATGGCGCTGGCGCTACATTTAGCCTAGCGCTAAAAAGCCAATACATAACAGACGCCTTGGAAGATTTAAAAAATAACAAGCAACCTTCAAACAAGCATATTGGAGCTATTTGCCACCTATACTCCCTTGATAAAGCTGTAAAACACCGCCTATTTCCTAAAGAATTAGCGCAAAGTTATTTGACGCAATTTCCAGACAGTCGCAATAATGCACTGGCGGTTAAAGGCACAATCAAAGGCTCACCTGCTGCAGAAAAATTAAAAAGTGGCGATATTATTTGGGCCATAAATGGACAACAATTAGGCGCCAACCTTTATGCGCTAGATAAAGCGATGAATCAAAGCAAAAGTAAGCAAGTAGAGCTAACAATTTATCGTAATGGGCAAAAAATTCAAACTACCATCGATTTATACGACGTTAATGCAAATAAAATAGCTCAAATTGTTGAATTTGGCGGAGCGGTTATATTTTCTGCTGATGATGTCTTTAGTCATAAATCTGGCATTCCTATGAATTCTGTGGTAATAGAAAATATTGCTAACGGCATGAGCATGAGCTCTATCCCCAATCAATGGACAAATGGTGACAGATCTTTCTATAGAGCCAATATCTTAAGTATCAATAACCATGATATTGCAAACTTGAGCGACCTGATAAGCGCCGTTTGTCAATTGGCGGGAAATAATTTTATTAAATTAGATTTTGAAAATTACCAGCCTTATAAACAAAATTATAACGAAATAATTATATCGAGTCACGAGAAATTAAGCGCTGACATAACTTTAGACAATATCGACTTTAATCCTAGAGTTTTTAATTTTAACGAGCAAAAAATGCAATGGGAAGTTAATGCCTTGCCATGCTCGGACTTAAAGAAAAAATAATGAGTAGAGCAAAATAACTATATATTTTTAGTTATTTGGTAAACTAAGTTTTTATTTAAATCAAACATACTGGCGATGATTCGAGCTGCTTGGCTTTTTGATATCCCCTCCTTGGTCAATATTTCTAATTTTTCAAGTATTTCAGCTTGGGTAAAATCATGGCCTCCTTTATCGATCAACAGTACGATTTCGCCTTTGAGCTGCCTGCTGGTTAAAATCTCAAGCAGATCGCTAATCGTGCCTTTTAAGACTTCTTGATGAAGCTTACTAATTTCTCTTACAATTACTGCATTTCTATTACCTAACGCTTGATATGCCGCTTGTAAGCTGTGCTGCAGCCTTATGGCACTGTCAAAAAAAATCGCAGTCGCTGGCAAATTTTGAACCTGAGAGAAAAAATTTACTTTTTCTTGCGCGCCTCGTGGCACGAACCCAGCAAAGATAAATTTATCACTAGGAAGACCTGATAAACACAAAGACGCAATAACGCTACAAGCGCCAGGGGCCACCTCGACGAAACAATGATTTTGCTGCAAATATTGCACTAATTTATATCCAGGGTCAGATATTAATGGCGTACCAGCGTCGCTGACTAATGAGACAACATCGCCTTGCTTGATAGCCTCTAGCACTTTTTGACGCTCATTTATTGTTGAATGATCATTATAAACAAATAATCGAGACTTAATATCATATTTTTCTAGCAATATTTTTGTAATTCTGGTATCCTCACAGAGTATAGAGTTTGAAGCTCTTAATGTGTCTAATGCTCTGATGGTAATGTCTTTTAAGTTGCCTATCGGAGTTGCAACTATATATAGCCCTGCTTGAAGGTTCATAATGAAAAATCTTATTAATTTATTTAGTATCGCACTACTTTTTTTTAGCTGCAAATCTATTTCTACTGAAAAATCTTATCAAAAACTACCCGCACAAGTCGAGATAGCAATTTTGCTACCCCTATCAGGAGAGCATAAAAAAATTGGAGAAAAACTAGACTCCCTAATAAACCTTGGCCTGAGGGATGGCGCTGCCCGTAACATCAACATCACAAGTTACGATATTGCAGATAGGCTGGACATTAATGAAGTAATGACTAAAGTAGTCAGCAAAAAAACCAACATTATTTTAGGACCAATACTCTCAAAAGACACTGTCCAGGTAGCAAGTATAGCCAAAATGCACAACATCCCTACGATAAGCTTCTCCAACAACCCGGCAATAGCTGACAGTGATGTTTATATCTTTGGCCATGCGCCCCTGCAACAGTCTAAAAGATTAATAAAATACTTAAGCGACAATAACGTCGATAACATGATATTATTTTTACCTGATGTAAGGCAGTCAAATGGCTTGATTCAGATTCTAACCGATATCTTAGTGCAAAATAAAATCGCTGTTGCGAAAATTCAAAAATATCTTTTAACTCCTGAAGATATCGATCAAAAAGCTAGGGATGTTTCAATAATGATTGATCAATTAAATGAGAATCCTGACCATGAGGCAAAACCTGCTGTTTACATTGCTGATGAATCTGATAATTTAGCGCTAATTTTCAACGCTTTGGCAAAATATGACATCGATAAAAAGGCCATCATTTGCGGCGAAAATAAACTTGACATTGACTATAAGGAGCCTTTTGATATAAGTTTTACAGGCTCTTTGAACATATTAAATAGCAAATTAACCCAAGAGTTATTGCAAAATACTTTTGCTAGCAGCTATTTAAGCGTTTGGGATAAAATGGCCTACGATGCAGGGCTCATTATAAGCTACGCTATAGGCGCCGAGGACTTTAATAAAGAGATTTTCACACAAAGGCTAAATAACCAAAATGGCTACATTGGCATTGGGGGCGCGGTGCGTTTTAACGACTATATTTCCGAAAGAAAATATGACATCATCTCTCGCAAAGGAGATGAGTATAAAACTATTGAACGCGATAAATCAAGTTTCTAGTATTGGCTTTAATATCGACTTGACATAAAGATATAAATTCTAATATAATATCTTGAAAATAAATAGTTTTAAGTAGATATATGAAAGAGAAAGAAGAATTAAAGGCAGTATTTCAAGAATCAAAGTCATCAGTTGAATGGTCATCAGTTGAATGTCAGCCGCAGATTCAGACACCTAATGAGAGTGAGGCAAACAAGTTGCTCTGTTATAGATCTAAAGAATCCAGCATATTAGTCGTAAAAATTCTAGGGCCAGGTTTACAGTTAGTTAATTGCATAGGATTTCCTTACGGAGCTAAATGGTTAAGTTCATATGGACGTTTGTTTGTTTTTGGTGACCCTTGTTACGGATACGATAAGATTGAGGGAATTGAAGGTATTATTGCCCCCTATATCGAAGCGCATCTTATAAAAGAACTTAATGTTTTAATATTTGCTCATGGGATTATAGATGATGAGAACAAATATAAATTAGGCTTATATTATGATCCTGATAGCCAGATGTGCAGTCCCAAATTTAGACCTTCTGAAATATTAACAAGGCAACTAGAGAGTTTGAGTAATTTAGTAGACAAAACTAATGTAGTATCTGTAGCATGCTATGGAAAAAACTTATTGCATGATAATGAATTCTCAAACTTTAAAAATACATTGTTCTGTTTTTTCTCAGATAAAGATACCACATGGCAGAGCGATATTGGCGTTTTTGGGGGAGATTTTTCAGCGCAATTAGAACAAATAGCCCAAGGTAAGAAGCTTGGTTTCATTAAAGATTCTTGTATGAGCTATGGCGTTAACGTTCAATCTAAAAGCCATGCGCCAGATCTAATTTATAAAAATAAAAAAGAGAAAAAGGCGCATGTTTATACGATCCCCAAAAATGTTAATGAAATATTTCAGAACGATTTCGCTAAGCAGAGGCTTAAGCAAAACCCATTTATTGAGCAGGGGAAGCTTGAGCATAAAGAACTTACTGAGCAGAAAAAGAAAAGCATTACAGATGAAATAGAGGGCGCTAGAACTAAAGGATTTTTAAACAAAGACAACGATTCTCTTATTTCTAGAGATGCTTTGGCGTTCTTGGTGATAGAAAACCTTTCAGGAATTGGCGATCCTAGTTCTTGGAAGGATGTGGAAGATAATCGAGAAATAGGAGGGGAGGGTTTTGTGTGGGATGCTAATGATTAAAATGATCAACTGGGACAAAAATCTAAAACCTGCAGCTTGGAGACAAAAGCACAAGAGGGGATAGTGCTGCATGGTTCGTTACGCCTGGTTCTGAAACATAATTCAAGTTTGCGCGCGATATCCCAGCTGTCATTTGGGCGATATGTAAGAATAAATAATCCCGCTAGCAATAATACCAAAAGTAGCAATTAAGGAAACGTCAATAGGGAATTTTTCTAATCCAAGTCCATAGGCTATAAACGACTTGGATCCTATAAAAATCAACACAACTGCTAATGAGTATTTCAAATAATAAAAGCGTGTTATAGTATTGCGTAAAACAAAGTACAAAGACCTCAAGCCAAGGATAGCAAAGATATTACTAGTATAAACTATGTATGGATCATTAGTGATGGAAAAAATAGCCGGAATACTGTCCACGGCAAAAATGATATCCATTAATTCAATTAAAATCACAGCCATGCCAAGAGGGGTGATCAATATTTCTCGCAGAGCCGGGCTTTGCTGTACTATATAAAAACTATCCCCATGTTCCTGTTTAGTTACTTTTAAGTATTTTGTTAAGAACTGAAAAATTTTACTATCCTTGATGTTTATTTTCTTCTCAGCAATAATCAACATCTTAACGCCAGTAATAAAAAGTATCGCAGAAAATATATAGCTCATCGGGTGAAATTCTGCTAATAACTTGGCGCCTATAACAATCATAACAGCGCGCGCCGTTAATGCGCCAATTATCCCCCAAAATAGCGCTTTATGATGGTATTTAGGATGGATAGCAAAAAAGTCGAAAATTAGAATTATGACAAACATATTATCCAGAGCTAAAGATTTTTCAATCACAAAGCCTGTTAGGTATTCCTTAAACGCTTGCTGGCCAAAGCAAAACAATATCCAAACGCCAAATGCAAGACCGATAGAGACATAAATAAAACTCGAAACAAGGCTTTTCCTTAAGCTCATTTCACAATTATCCTTATTTAAGACCTTTAAGTCAAAAACAAGGGCAGAGAATATAATGGCTGCAAAAATCAACCAAAAGTATATAGAGTGACCTGCTAACATAAAAAAGTTACTTATTTGAGGGGTAGAACATGCCCTCTTGCATCTGTTTAGCTAAATCATTAACGTTGCTGGGAAGATGCGAGACAAAAACAGTATTGCTTTTCGAGGTCCCGCCAATTTCTCTGAGCATATCAAAATATTGAATAAGCATTATCATCTGCATGATACTTTCGCCGCTTAAGTCAGGGGAATTTTTCTGCAACTCCTCGACCGAGTGACTAAGGCCCTCCATTATAGCCCTTCTTTGACCAGCAATGCCAACTCCGTGCAGAATATTGGCCGCTGATTCGGCTTCTGCTTGCTTGATGCGGATGATTTTATCAGCCTCGGCTCTTTCGTTTGCCGCAATACGCAGTCTTTGTGAGGTATTAATCTCATTCATCGCTTGTTTAACATTCTCATCGGGCTGGATGTCTGTGACTAAAGTTTTGATTATTTCATAGCCAAAATTGATCATCGTGTCGTGTAATTCATTTTTAACATCCACGGCAATTTCATCTTTTTTAGCAAAAACCTCATCGAGCAGAATGCTAGGGACTTTTGCTCTTATTACATCAAATACAAAAGCTTGAATTTGTAACTCAGGATTTTCAAGCTGATAAAATGCCTGATAGCACTTATCTTCAATTGCTCTGAACTGCACGGAAATTAAAATTTTAACAAATACGTTGTCTTGAGTCTTTGTCTCAACATGCACATCAAGTTGCTTAATCTTTAAATTGATATGACCAGCTATACGGTCAATAAATGGAACTATAAAATTAAGGCCAGGGCCGGCGATTTTGCGAAATTTGCCAAATCTTTCTACAACTGCAACTCTTTGCTGAGTAACGGTAAAGACACTCAAAAAGGCTATAATTCCAAGCAGAACTAATATCAAGAGCAAAGCATCCATAATTCTATTAATTTTTTATTATATTAATTAATGCTATTGATCTTTGGGCTTTGAGTCAATTTAAATCTCTTAAAAGTTCAGATTTAAAGCAAAAGATGTATCATAAATATTGCCTACTTCAAGCTATAAAAGCAGGTTAGATTTAAAGCTAAATATTTTATTTTGCCCTATTATCAAGTGATCATGAACCCTTATATCCAAAGGCTCGCACGCTTGGACAATTTTTTTTGTCAAAAGGATATCAGCTTGCGATGGAGCAGGGTTTCCACTTGGATGATTATGTACTAAAATTACCGCTGCAGCGCCATAAAACAAACACTTGCGTATTATTTCACGAGGATAAATAGCCGTCTGATCTATAGTGCCGTTACCAAATGCAGCCGTAAAGCCCCTAGTTTTAACTATGGGGATATAAGGCTGCATTTGGTAATTTTTTTGCTATGGGCTTGACATCTTTGCGCGGCGGGGCAGAAAATAGCAATATCTCTAGCAACTCATAGTCTTCCAAATTCTCAGGATTAGATTTGAGAAATTTATTTTTAACTCTTTGCCTATGGCCAAAATAAGGATTTGTATCATTCATAATACGGGGGGGGCGTTAAAATTCTTATCAGATAAAGTAAAAATTTCAAATCCAGTACTCGTAACGCCTATAGTATGCTCAAATTGGGCAGATAAAGATCGATCTCTAGTGATTGCTGTCCAGCCATCTAGTTTGCTGATTATAGTTTGGGGCTTGCCGCTATTTACCATGGGCTCAATGGTAAAAAACATGCCCTCTTTAATTAATGCTCCTGTATCTTGCCTGCCATAGTGCAATACATTTGGCTCGTCATGAAACACTCGGCCAATGCCATGACCTGCAAAGTCCCTTACTACTGAAAAACCAAGCTTTTCAACATAAGATTGTATAGCATAGCCTATATCACCAAACCTAGCACCAGGCTTTACTTGAAAGATGCCCAGCATCATAGCCTCATAGGTAGCCTGGGTCAATCTTTTAGCTTTTATGCCAACTTCCCCAACATAAAACATTCTGCTAGTATCTCCGTACCATCCATCTAAAATAACAGTTACATCAATATTAATTATGTCCCCATCTTTGAGCGTTCTATCATTTGGTATACCATGACATACAACGTGATTAACAGATGTGCAAATTGATTTGGGAAAGCCGCGATAATTTAGCGGCGCAGGAATGGCGCCATTTTCAATAATGAAATTATGGCATAGATCGTTCAAGTAGTTAGTGGTAACTTCTGGCTGGACATGGCTAGTGATATAATCTAGAACTTGGGCCGCTAATTTACCAGCCTGACGCATTTTAATAAAATCTTCCGGCGAGTGAATTTTGATTTTCATGTCTTAAATATTGCTAATTTTTTAATATCATTATACCTTTAAAGTTTAAGTTTGCTAAATGCAAATAGTACATAAAGCTTTTAGGACAAAACCAAGAGCTATGAATTCCTTAAAAATAATATCTTAACATAATGATCTGATACCTCAATTATATCGAGCTTGTTCTTTAAGTTTAGTAAATGAAATTCTAAAGTTGATTGCGCGGTGCTGTAATTAGGCCAAATTTCAGCAATAATTTGGCTCTTGATCAAGGTAAAATTTCTCGCACAAAGCAACTGCGCTATGATTTGATTTTCTTTTGCCGTAAGACTAACGATCTGCCCATCATTAGTATTAATTACTCGCGAGGCTTTTTGGCTGTAAAGTAATGAATCATTAAGGCAGCAAAATATACCATCATCAAGGTCATAATGGCCTATATTAATAATCAGAGCTGATATCTCAAAAGGTTTTTCTAACTTAAGACTTGCCTTGATTGGAATGTCAGTTAAATTAATAGAGTTTTTGCTCCTTATAATAGCAGATGAAAAATCTAGCACCGCATCAAGAATTAAGATATTTATCGCAAGATTGGCGCTTAGAAAATCATCTAATTGATCTTGCCCTTCAAGTAACTGAAAACTAACCTGAGGCATATTATCCTTGAGAAAGTCGAAAACATAACTATTAGTTGAGACAATGGCGTTATTTAAGTGATTATGTATCATTTTTATTTAGCGTTTCTTTAGCGCTTAAATCTGAGGCCCCTATACCCCAAAGCTTCCTGAGTGCATTTTTCTCAAAGATCAATTTCATTTTTTGCTCATGAAATTTTCGCACCTGATAGCCAGAAATTACTTTAGGCAATAATACATAAATCAACTTCCCCATCAAGCTTGAGCCATATATGATAAGCCATGTCTTAGGCTCTAGCAAAAAAACAACAGCGTAAGTTTCCAAACCGCGCCAATTAGCAATCATTGTTATTAAGTAAGGCAAAATTCCCAATAAATTAAAAGCGCTAACGGTAGCAAATTCAAATTTATAGGATTTTCTACTATCTAAAAACATGAAAATTATAGTTGGTATAATTGCCATACTAAAAAATATAAACGCAGAAGTCGACAAACTCATAAACAGCAACAACAAAATAGACAGTAATATCTGGATTAAAATACTAATTAAACCCATCTGTCTTTTGGCTTGCGAATTACTAGGAAATAGATATTGAAAAATTAAATTCATATTATTATAACCAAACTGATAATTAAGCAGATTAAGTAGGAAAATACTACTGTCACCTTTTGAGCATCAAATAATAAATTTTCAGCTTCCATAGACTGATTTTCCAATTTTAAAATTTGTCGATTTAAATATTGTATTTTCTGACAAGCTATTGTAAATCCAGCATCATCTTGGTCATGCAACTTTTGATTTATTGCAGTTTCAAATATTTTACCAGCCTGACTATTTTCAGCATATCGTATTAAGCTCTTGCTGAGTTTGCTTTTAGTATCTAAGTTATATAAACTGTTATCTAATCTTTCTATAACATCAGAAACAAAATATTTACATAAATTAACAATCTTTATATTAGGCAAAGTCTTTTGTGCTAAAGCTAGCAAATATATAAACTTCAAACTTGGAGCCTGCGCAATATCGCTATACCTTTGGCTTTGCATCATAACATTTGACAGACCTAGCCTGTCGGCCATAAATGCAATTAAATGATTGTCTAACTCAAACTTATCTTGCTGAATTTTTTCCTCCAAAAGAGTTAAGCAGCCCTCAAGAGTTAACGCCCGCTGGGCAAAAATTACCTCACTAAGACAGTGCAAGTATTTGTTAGTCATATACAAGAGGCGCTCAATTCCAAAGAATGCATCTTTTGAGTCATAGATAGAGGAGGCATTTTTAAGAGCAATGCTCATATCACCACCAAGATCCATCGCAAGATATTTTGTCAAATTTAACCAATCAGCAACAACCCCTATAATTTTTGCTAAAAACTCCTCGTCTTTAGAAATATAAGCGCAAGTTAAGGCATCTGGAACCGCCCACAAACCAATGGCAAAGCCATCGCTTCTAATAGGGGCATAGGGGTCTATAATCTGCAGCAAGGTCTTTAATTTAGATTGCGAATTAAGATGAGGTAAATTGCTACCCTCAAGGCCCGGATGATTCTTTTTCTCCAAAAGATATTTTAGAGTATTGTCTTCTTGTACAAAGCGCAAAGCTTCTTGCCAATGAGAAAATAGCTCATGAGCTAAAAATTGAAAATTTAAGCACTTTTTATTATTAAAATAAATTTTAATTTCTTGCTCTGCCATATTATGGAGATTGCCACATCGATCATTATTTTTTTGATCTAACTTCGCTAGGAACGCCTCCAAATCAAATCGACTACTAACATTACTTACCAATCCAATTATAACTTGAGCTAAAAATGGCGGTAATTTTTTTAACTGCTTTAATAAAGGCAAGGTGCCATTTTGCAGACGCAAGGCATTATATTTACCCACATCCTGAGCATCCCAAAAACAATCGCCTGTTGCTGCATAATAAAGCGTAACGCCAAGGGCATATAAATCATTAGCACTACTTCTTGCGGAGGCAAATTCTGGGCAATCAATTAGTTCTGGCGCGATGAAACATCGTTGCTTGACTTGAAAATTTATCCCAGCAAAACATTCCCGCAAGACAAAATTACCGCTATTGGTAATCAGGATATTTTCAGGAGCTATATTTCCATATGCTAGATTGTAGCGATTTGCAATATTTAAAAGCTTGATGAGGCTAGGGAGTAATTTTTGAGTAATAAGCTCTAATGACAAGGGGCCATTTTGCTTGACATAAGCCTGCAAATTAGTGCTATAATCAAGCGGCTTAAAAATAGCAATAGGTAAGGTAACATCATATTCTTCAAAGGTTACTAAGCCAAATTTTTCTGGCGCAATAGTTTCTAAAGGACGCTCTTTGTTAAGCACCCTGATCCATTTAGCATTAGATGGAATCTCGTTTACAAAGGCTACAATAGTATAACGCTGCTGCGTATGGCTATTTATAACACTATAGTATTGCAAAAATTCATTACTACCTTTGTCAGGTTTGGACAGATCTATCTTAAAACCGTCTAAATCAGCTTCGTTTAAATATTCAATTTGAATCATATGACTCATCTTTTTTCATTTTTAATACACTAACAAAATTAACATTATCTATATCGCTAATGAACTTGAGATAAACTTTATCTTCTATGTTACTAACTTTTCCAACGGGAATATCTACAAGCAAGCTATCCTTATCACCTAAGGTGACAATTAAGTCCTGTATCTTTACTTCTGCCATGTTTTTTAAGTACAATATATATGGCTGCGATTGATCACCTACCAAAATAGCTTTTTGCCCTGAAGATGTTATTATTGGCGTGCGAAACTTGGAATTAGTAACTAACAAGACCTTAGCAAATGAACCACTTACTTGGGCTATTTTTCCTATTAATCCCTTATCAGCAACAACCATATCTCCAACAGCAATACCGCTATCTTTACCGCAACTAATCAGTCCATATGGTCCTTGAGCAGAATTTACTATCGAGAGCAGTCTAGCCGACACATAATTAACTTCTGGCAAAGATACAAAATTCAGCAATCTCTTTAATTCTAAATCATACTTCTGTATCAACTCAAAATCCACTAATTTATCATTTAAAAGCGATATCTCTTGGCGCAAGAGTTTGTTTTCGTTATCTAATGCTTGCGCTGATGCAAAATATTTCGCCATGCTTTTAAAGCCACCATCCAAGTAGAATGCTATTTTATTTGTTACACTATAAAGTCCACCAGAGACTTGCAGCAACAAGTCATTATTATAAGTATTGGGGTTTAGAGTTTTTATAACAATAAGCCAGAAAACCACCAAGCCAAGGAGCGTGTTTTTCTGCAGCAAACTAATTGCTCTTTGATACAACCTAGCACTTTGACTAGTTTTTATTCTATTATCAAATAAAGCCATAAATTAATCTTGTTTAAATAACACGTACCTAAATTTAGCAAAATTATCCAACACCTTGCCAATGCCCCTTACAACGCAAAACAAAGGCTGATCTGCGATATAAACCGGGAGCTTGGTTGCATCCTTGACCACCTGATCGATATTAGTCAACAAACCCCCTCCCCCAGTTATCATAATTCCTTTATCTGCGATGTCTGATGAAAGTTCTGGCGGGACAACCTCAAGAACAGTACGAACTGTTTCAATTATCTGATTGATAGGCTCAGTAAGGCTCTCAGCAATACTTTTCTCGTCCAACTTAATTTCTAAAGGAATGCCATTGACAAGATCTCTGCCCTTGATTTCAACGGTTTTATAATGCTCTTTATCAGAAAATACATACGCAGAACCAATTTCTTTTTTGACCCTCTCGGCAGTCGCCTCACCGATTAACAAATTATAATTACGCCTTATATATGAGATGATCGCCTCATCGAACTTATCTCCGCCAATTCGCACAGAACGAGCATGAACAATACCTCCTAATGATAGCACAGCTACTTCAGTAGTGCCTCCACCTATATCAACTATCATTGATCCTGTCGGCTCAGTCACTGGAAGGCCAGCGCCAATTGCTGCGGCCATTGGCTCTTCAATCAAGAAGACCTCCCTAGCTCCTGCGCTTTCTGCCGCTTCTTGAATAGCCCTGCGCTCTACTGGCGTTGATCCGGAAGGCACGCATATTACAATCATCGGCCCAACAAAGCTGCGCCTCTTATGCACCGATCTTATAAAGTGCTTAATCATTTCTTCTGCGCCTTTAAAATCAGCAATTACCCCATCTTTCATAGGTCTTTTGGCATCAATATCTGCAGGAGTCCTGCCTAGCATCATTTTTGCTTCATGGCCAAAGGCGTAGGGTTTATAGCCATTTGCATCCTTTATCAAGGCAACCACTGAAGGCTCGTTTAGAACTATGCCTTTATTTTTTACATAAACTAAAGTATTTGCAGTGCCAAGGTCAATTCCCATATCTGAGGAAAACAGCTCAATTATTTTTGAAAACATGGATTTTATATATAGTATTTTTACACGTTAAATTATACTAAAAATTAGACAAGGTAACTATTATAATTTTTCATAAGGACTAAAATGACTACCATTTTTGCTCAAAGTTCGGCTTATGGCAAATCCGGTATTACAGTATATCGAATATCTGGCAATAAGGCTTTGGAGCTTTTAAAAATGCTAACAAAAAAAGATTCATTTGAACCTAGAAAAGCTTATTATACTAAAATTTTTTATCCTTTGAGTGACAAAATAATCGATCAAGGCATTGTCATTTATTTTCAGCAACAAAATAGCTTTACTGGCGAAGAGGTAGTCGAGCTATACCTCCATGGCAGCATTGCTATTTCTAAAATTATTACAGAAGCTTTGAGTAAGATTGAGTTTTTGCGCTTAGCCGATCCTGGAGAGTTCAGTAAAAGAGCTTTTTTAAATGGCAAAATCGATCTGACTAGCGCAGAAGGAATTGCTGATTTAATCGATGCGGAAACCGCAATGCAACATAGCCAAGCAATCGGTCAAATGAGCGGAAGGCTTGGGGCGATATATGAAAATTGGCGCGCTGGGCTGCTTAAAATCATGGCCTATCTAGAGGCATTTATTGACTTTCCCGATGAGGAAATTCCCCTTAGTCTCTTAGGCGAAATAGACATCGAGTTAGAGCGATTAAAATCAGAACTGCGTAATCATTTAAATGACAATAAAAGAGGTGAAAAACTAAGAAATGGCATAAATTTAGCAATTTTTGGACCTCCAAATGTAGGCAAGTCTAGCCTGATGAATTATTTAGCCGCCAGAGATGTTGCAATAGTCTCTGAGATTGCAGGAACCACTAGAGATGCGATTGAAACTTTTATTGACCTTGAAGGCTACCCTATATGCATAGTTGATACAGCAGGTATCAGGCAAGCAACAAAAGACTTGATAGAGCAAGAAGGAATCAAAAGAGCAATCGAAAAAGCTGGCCAGGCAGATATCAAAATCTTGTTGCTTAGCCCTGAAGTCGATATCAACAAGCTTGATTCTGATATTAAGCAGATCTTAGATGATCAAACCATTATCGTTGTCAACAAAACTGATTTGCTAGATCATATACCTAAAGATAATTCTATTTATATCTCGTTAAAAACCTCTTTTAACCTTCAAGGCTTAATGCAAAAAATAAAGCTGACTGCTGCTTCTGTTGCAGGCAAAGGCGAAAATCCTAGCATCACTAGGGCCAGATATAGACAAAATATTGAACTTGCTTTGCAAAATCTGGAAAACTTCAACCTATCAAAAGACTTAGTACTTAGCGTTGAAGATATACGTCAGGCAGTTAGGCATCTTAGTTTCATAACCGGTAAAATTAGCGTTGATGAAATTTTAGGCGAAATCTTTAGCTCTTTTTGTATCGGCAAATAAAATGTCAAAATTTCCTGTAAAAATTCGCTTAGATCAGTATTTGGTAGATCTAGGGCTGAGCTGCTCGATCAAAGAGGCTCAAAGTCTGTGTATGCAAGGCCTAGTACACGACCAATCAAGGCAGCTGCAAAAAGCCGGCATGCTCATAAGACAAGACAGAATTGACATAAAGGTTAAAAACCCTAAAGGTCATGATTACGTAGCGCGCTCAGCTTTAAAGCTTAAGGCTGCGATTGTGCATTTTAAGATCGATGTAGGTCAAATGATATGCGCCGATCTGGGATGCAGCACTGGAGGCTTTACCCAAGTTTTACTGGAGTATGGCGCTAAATTTATTTACTGCGTTGATGTTGCGTATGGCGAGTTTTCAAGCAAGCTGCGCGGTAATCCTAAGATTGCCCTGCTGGAGAAAACTAACGTCAGGCACCTGTCAAGAGATCTCATACCTGAGCCGCTAGATGTGATAGTTTGTGATCTGAGTTTTATAGGCCTGAGAACAGCGCTACCAGCATGTCTTGGGCTACTAAAGCAGGGCGGCATACTTATCGCTTTAATCAAGCCTCAGTTTGAACTGCCGCAGGATAAAATCCCCTTGGGCGGTATAGTCATAGATGCCGCTAGCCACAAGGAGGCTTGCGATAGTGTTGGTAGCTGGCTAATAAATAAATGTAATTTTGAGGTAATCGGCACGCTTCCCAGTCCTATCTTAGGAGTAAAGGGTAATCAAGAGTTTGTTACCTTTGCGATAAAACGCTAATTAAAGCTTAAGAAAATCAAAAATATTTTACTAAAAGATGAAGAAAATAAATGCTTTAGTTATGAGCTCTCTTAAAGTAAACCTTAGGTTGTAGAAAAGTTTTGAACGTAAAGTCGACGCCATAATTTATAAGATTTTATTATTGCGCAGGCTACAGAAAATATGTTATAAAACAATTACATTAAATAATATTGTTTTGTTGACCTTAAAAATGAACTTCGATTTGGATTTGGCTATTTTTTCTAGCTTTTTAATAGTTAATTTATTAGTTGGCTTAAGTTACTCTAGAGGCGTTACTAATATAAGAGAATATGCTATTGGTAATAGAAATTTCTCCACAGCAACAATAGTTGCAACACTTGTTGCCACATGGTGTGGGGCTGGCTTTTTTTCATATACGTTAATTGAAACTTACAGACAAGGGATAGCATTTTTAATCCCAGCGCTGGGTGATTCCCTTGTATTTCTAGTTATAGGATATGTATTTGCCCCTAGGATGGGAGAGTTTTTGGGCAAGCTTTCCATAGCTGAGGCAATGGGGGACCTCTTTGGCAGCAAAGCAAGGCTAGTGACCGTAGTAGCTGGCATAATAAGCTCTATAGGAATACTAGGGGTCCAATTTAAAGTTTCCTCCAAGATATTAGAGCTAATTTTTAATACTTCAGGAACATACGCAACAATACTTAGCGCTACGATAGTGATCCTTTATTCAGCATTTGGAGGAATAAGGGCAGTGACTTTTACAGACATAATCCAGTTTTTTACTTTTGGCTGCATTATTCCTATTGTTGCAACTATAGCATGGGAGGCATTGAGCGATCACGGCTCAGTTATTCGCACAATCGAAACCAGCCCTTTATTCGACTATAGAGATTTGCTTGATTTTACTAACATCAAGTTATATAAAATGCTTTCATTAATGGCATTTTTTCTAATTCCCGAATTTGGTCCAATGATTTTTCAACGAGTCTCTATGGCAAGTAGTACAGCTCAAGTGGCACGCGCATTTAAATTAGCCGGTTTGATTTGCTTAGTAATACAGCTTGTAATTGCAGCCCTGGGGGTATTTGTTTTATCAGATAATCCAAATCTTGATCCTGATAATTTAATAAGCTACATCGTTAATCACTATACTTATTCTGGCTTTAAAGGCATGATTGCGGTAGGTATTATGTCTATGATCATGTCCTCAGCTGATTCACTAATCAGCTCTATGTCGGTAATCTTTGCTCATGATTTATGCAAGCCCCTAGGATTTAAGTGGACGAATAATGAACTTCTGGTTTCTAGAATTTTTGCCGTAATATCTGGTGCATGCGCTATATACTTTGCGCTCAAACTTCAAAGCGTACTTGAGCTGATGATGTTAGCATGGGGTCTGTATGTTCCAATCGTAACTCCTGCATTTTTATTGGCCATTTTTGGCTTTAGGAGCTCAGAGAAATCAGTGTTAATTGGAATGTTTGCCGCAGCTTCTACTGTAACAATCTGGAAAATCTATCTTTCTCATATCGATCTTGATAGCTTTATACCTGGGATAGTTGCTAATGTCATATTTTTATTTACTAGCCATTATTTATTAAAGCAGCCTGGGGGATGGGTTGGTATTAAAGATCAAAAGACTTTTTTGACTTTTCAACAAGAAAAAAAACGCAGGCGCCAAAATTTAATTAATGCGATTTTAGGGTTTA